>DXLY01000028.1:12472-22036 GCA_019414465.1 Collinsella sp. | reverse complement strand
CTCTTCCAGACTATCGGGCAGTACTTCTTTTTCTACCTGGGACTCTCGCGCGCCAGTGCCATGTCGAGTTCCATCATCGAGGCCAGCGCCAACTTCCTAGCCATCCTCTTTGCCGCTCTGGCGTTTCGCACCGAGAAGCTCAATACGGCCAAGGTGCTCGGCTGCGTACTGGGCTTTGCCGGCGTCGCGCTCGTCAACCTTTCGGGCGCGGACGGCACCTTTGGCTTTACGCTCGACGGCGAGGGTTTTATCCTGGCCTCCACCGTCGCGGGTGCCCTTTCGACCTGCCTGATCGGCATCTTCTCGCGCGAGCACGACGGCGTCTTGCTTGCCGGGTGGCAGTTCTTGGTCGGCGGCCTGGCCCTCACCGCCATCGGCTTTTTGATGGGTGGCGCGCTCTCCCCCACGGCGATTGCCCCCGCCATCACGCTCATCATCTACATGGCGCTTATCTCCGCGGTCGCCTACTCGCTGTGGTCGCGCCTGCTTGCCGTCAACCCCGTCAGCCGCGTCTCGGTCTTTGGGTTTATGAACCCCGTCTTTGGTGTGCTGCTGAGCGCGCTACTGCTCGGCGAGGGTGCTGGCACGAGCCCCGTTACCGTCATCGTTGCCCTGCTATTGGTCTGCGGCGGCATCATCATCGTCAACAAACCCAAAAAAGCCTAGCGAGCTACCCTTATTTAGCAGAGAGGATTCACATACTTTAGCTTAATGGAGTACATCAGTGAGCTGAGGGCCGCCACGCACGCAAGCGTGCACCCCTTTTCCTAGCGTATCTGGACGCCGGCTTTCTTTTTCTCGGCCTTGACGCGGTAGAGCTCCGCATCGGCAGCGCGAAGTAAGTCTTGCCAGGTATCAACACTATCGCCGACCCGCGCGTAACCGATGGACATCCGCAATGCATACGGCACCTCGGCACGAGCGAGCTCGTCGTTAATCGCCGAACACAGGTCTATGATGTCCTGTTCCGCCGCAGCCTTCTGGAGCACCACGAACTCATCGCCGCCATAACGTGCGATAAAACCACCAGACGCCGAGCAGACCTCTTTGAGCGTAGCAGATATGACCTGGAGAGCATGGTCGCCCTCCACATGTCCATAGCGATCGTTAATCAGCTTAAAGCCGTCGGCGTCCATCATAAGCAGATACACATCATCGGCCTGGTCAGCACCCGAGAACAGCGACAGCATATAGGTCTCAAAACGGTTGCGATTGTTAAGGCCAGTCAACGGGTCGGTCGAGATCAGCTGCTCCTGACAAACAATGTAGAGCTGCAACATACTTAACATGATGCCGACACTAAGGCAGGGACCCGAATAAAAGACCTGAAAGACACCGGCCACCAAGGCCGGAATGGCGAAAAATGCCAAGGTTTGATAGATGGCCTTCTTTTGTAGGCTCTCGACCTTGCAAGATTGTATAAACGCATGCAGGGACGTATATATAACGTAGCAGTAGCTGACGATGGGCTGGATCATATAGACAAAACCGCGACGATACGCGCCCTGCGCATCGATATAGAACAGGGCGTGCGTCCAGTAGCTAGTAAACGCCAGTACGACTACCAGCACCGCAGGCAGCGTTACAAACGCCATCCTATAGCGCGCGGTCAAAAGGCGAGAACCCTGCACCGTCTCGGAATAGATAAACCAAATGAGGCACGCGGCGGCAAAGAGCGAAAACGAAACCGCGTTGGAAATCCAGTTGGCAGCAATGCCCAGCGTGCCGCCCACACCGTCCGAAAGCGTCCAGATTATATCGAATAGCATGTACGCGGCAGAGGTGTAACCGAGCGTACTAAACAATAACTGCTGGGTACTCGAGAACAAGGAGTGGCGACTTCGCGCGGCAAGCCCGATAAGAACAATCATGCATAGCAGGAATATCTCAATCTTGAGTGCCTTAACCACTAGACGCCATCCCTTCAATATCCAAGTGGTCAGAATCGCCCGATTCGTGTCTGGGCAATAAACACCCCTACTCCGCAGGGGTAAGGGGAATAATAGCAGAGCGCCCGAACGTCACTGCAAGACAGCTTTCGTTCGGGCGCTCAAACGGCGCGAATTGCACGCCGGCTTGATTGACTCGCGTCGACGATTACTCGCCATCGATGTCGGTCGCGACGGCCTCCTCGATGGCCTCGACACCGGCAGGCGACAGATCCTCTTTGCCGTGGCAGAACTTCTTATCGACCCAGCCGGTCAGAATCGGAGCCATGATTGCCGTGATGATGACGGCAGTGGCGATCTGCGCATACGCAGTGGGCGCAAGCTCGGCATAGCGCGGGGCGACCTCGGCGAGGGCGACCGGCGTGGTCATAGCCGTGCCGGCGATAGTGGAGCAGGCAACGGCCGCCTTGCCGTTACCACCGCACAGGCGCTCGAACGCAAAGGTAATGGGACCGACGATAAAGAGCGTGATGAGGCCCAGCAGGATGCCCGAAATACCGCCGGTGATAAAGCTCGAAAGGCTCATGGACGCACCGAGCTGAAAGCCGATAACGGCGATCGCGGGATTGGCGCCGGGGACCAGCAGATTCTTGATAAACGGGAACAAGTTGCCCAGGACCATGCCGATAACAAGCGGCAGGATGGATCCGATGATGGTGCCGACGGGGATGTTGGCGAGACCCGAGACACCGAGGATGATCATCGTGACGGCGGGGCCGGCCGTAAAGAACAGGATACCGACAGCGCCCTGCTCGGACTCATCGCCGAACTCGCCCATGATGCCCGTATAGAGCGCCATGTTGCAAAACGTTATGCCGCCGATGATAGACACGGAGCTCAGGCCCAGGAAGTTATCGTTAAAGAAGTACGCGACGCCCAGACCCAGCGCGGCTGCCACTACAAGCTTAGGAATCAGCACGACGATGCCGGTCTTGATGGCGCCCGGCGTGGACTTAAAGCTGATGCCGGCGCCCACGAACAGCAAGATCGCGGCAACGATGGTGTTGGAGCCGCCGCGGCAGGCAGCCGTAAAGAAGCCGCCGACCTCAAAGACCTGCGGGCAGAAGGTATTGAGCAAAAGGCCGACGATCATCGGATAGATCATGATGTCGCCCGGGATGCGCGGTACCTTGAATTTCTTTTGCTCGCTGGCGGTCGCTTCCTGTGCCATGAAACCCCCATTTCCGCTGACGCAGAACAAAAGCCCACGTCACGCTTTGCTACAGTAAAGTTTGACCATGGTACCAGAAGAAGCAGACCGCCTCGGTGAGAAATTCGATTCGTTAGGCCGGGACGATAACGCGTCCTGCTCCTATACGAGGCTCAAAACGATATAGAACACGATGCCCGAAACGCAGCACCACAACATCGACTTTGTCTTGATTGCCACCGCCACGACGCCGGTGGCCGCAATCCAGGGAACCAAGGCAGGCCAGAGTCCCGCGTCGAACGCGCCGGGGTTCACCAAGTCGTTGGCGACCAGCGCGGCAAAGGCAGCGGGCGGGATATAGCCCAGGGCCTCGGTAATGCGGGGCGACAGGGTCCGCCCGCGCAAGGCGAACGCCGGCGCGATGCGAAAGAACGCGATAGCAGCCCACGACGATAGCCACAGAACCAAGAACTCGTTAGCGGGCATCGCGGGCACCTCTTCCGTCAAATACAGTATCGCACGCCAGCGCAATGGCAATGCCGACCACGACGCTTGCCGGCACGGCAATATTCGCGAGGCCCAAGAACTTGCATACGGCGACGGACACCGCGCCCGAAACCGCCGCGACAACGTTACCGCGCGACAACCGCTGCGAAAAGAGCAGGCAGATAAAGAGCGAGGTGCAGACAAAGGCTGCAATGGCGGTGGGAACATCGACAACGGCGCCGACGATGGCGCCCATCGTACACGAAACGCCCCATGTTGCGATGAGGATCACGTTGAGCACAAAGGACTCGCGCGGGCCCCAATCCTCCCCTTCAACCAACTTGGCAAGCGAGATGCCATATGCCTCCTCGGTAAGTGTCGCGGCAACAGCCAGCGTCTGACGCTTCGAGGCACCCCTCAGATGCGGTGCGATCGATGCCGAGTAAAGCGCAAAACGCGAGGAGATGGCGGCAACGCTCGCGACGATCGATGCTGCAGGCACACCCGCCAGCCACAGGTTGCAGATCATAAACTGGCCGCTGCCCGTCACAAACGTACTGCTTAGAGCAAAGACCATCCAGGGCTCCATTCCCGTCTGCCCCATGATCATTCCGCACGGCGCGCCTATTGCCACATAGGTAAGCATCACTGGCCAGACGGTTCTAACGATTTTGAGCACCATACGTTTCTCATCCTGACAAGGTCTCCGAGCCGCATGTAGCGACACGGCAGAATCATCATCCGGCAGCAACCGAGTTCACCTACAATTGCCACCGGATCGAAAGACACAACTTTTTAGGAAGTCATTATGACAGTTATCGATCGAGACCGGGCGCGCGCGGCCTTCAAAAGCTACACCGATGCCTACGACGCCACCAACCCACGCATCGCGCTCAAAATCGAGCATACGTACCACGTGGCCGAGGCATGCGATGCCGTAGCGCGCGAGCAGGGCTGGTCGTCAGAAGATATTGACCTGGCATGGCTTTGCGGCCTGCTACACGATATGGGCCGCTTTGAGCAGCTGCGACGCTGGGACACCTTTAAGGACGCCGAGAGCATGAGCCATGCGGCGCTGGGCATCGAGGTCCTCTTTGGCGAGAATCCCGCCGATGCACCCGCCGTAACGAGCATCCGCGACTTTATCGATGACCCGGCAGAAGATGGGCTCATCCGAGCGAGCATTGCCTATCACAGCGATTTCCGCCTACCCGCGCAGCTCGACGTGCGCACGCGGAGCTTCTGCGATATCGTGCGCGATGGTGACAAGATCGACATTATGCGCACCATCGCCGACAGCACCGTCGACACTATCCTCAAGGTGGACGAGAAGACGTTTCTCGGCAGCCGTTTCTCGTCGCCGACACTTGCCGCCTTTGACGAGCACCGCTGCGTCGCACGCGATGAGCGCGATGAGCCCGCCGACTTCTTGGTGGGGCTTATCTGCTTTATGTTTGAGCTCGTCTATCCAGCAAGCCGCGCGCTGGCGCGCGAACAGGGCGATATCCACCGCCTGCTCGACGCGCCCTTTGGCATTACGCGGCCCTTTACCGACCCCGCCACGCAGGCAACTTGGAGCCGCCTAAAGGACGAGATGCGCGACTGGCTGGCGCGCGCCTAGCGCTCAAGCTGGGCCAGCAGCTCCTCGACGACCTCGACGGCATCACCGACAACCTTGTACTGGGCAGCACCAAAAATGGGGGCATCCGGGTCCTCGTTGATGGCGATGATGCACTCCGTCCCACCGATGCCGGCAAGATGTTGGATGGCGCCCGAAACACCGATACTCACGAGAAGCCTGGGCGAAACCGATACGCCCGTCTGGCCAATCTGGTGGCGATTCTCCAGCCAACCCGCCTCCACGACGGGACGCGTGCAACCAAGCTCGGCACCCAGGGCATCGGCGAGCCTTCGCATCAGCGGCAGGTTTTTCTTGGAACCAATGCCGCGACCCACCACGACAAGGCGCTCGGCATCGGCAATCGAAGCCTGCTGCCCCCACTCCTCGGCGGGAATCGAGATCTCGACACGGGCCTTAACGTCTTCCGCAAGCATCACCTGGGTGATCGTGCCGGAGCGGTCGTAGTCAAAGTCGGGCGCCTTAAAGATGCCGGGACGAACCGTTGCCATCTGGGGACGATGATTGGGGCAGACGATGGTGGCCATCAGGTTGCCGCCAAACGCCGGACGCGTCTGTTGCAGCAGTCCCGTCTCCGTATCCATCGAAAGTACGGTGCAGTCAGCCGTAAGGCCCGTCTGCAAGCGCACGGCAACGCCGGGTGCCAGTTCGCGGCCAAAAGCGGTCGCACCGTATAGGATGGCCTCGGGTTTGCGTTCGGCTACCAAATCGCAGATCAAGCGGGCGTAGACCTCCGCATCGTTTTGGCGCAGGCGCTCGTCGCGACAGGCCAGGACTTCGTCGGCGCCCGCGCAAACCAGATGCTCCAGGTCGCCGAGAGAACCCTCGGGACCCATACCGATCAGTGCCACCAGACGGCAGTCGCGAGCATCGGCAAGCTCGCGGCCCTTGCCCATAAGCTCATAGGCAACGGGAGTCACCGTATCGTGCTCGTCGGTCTGCGCGAATACCCAAATGTCTCGATATGCATCAAGGTCCACCGCACCAGCGGCCTCGTCACGCTCGATCGAGATAGCGTTGACAGGGCAGGCGTCGACGCACCCACCGCATAGGATGCAGCCGTCGGTTACGCGGGCGCATCGGCTGGGTCGCTCGCCTTCCACTACGATGCCGCCCGAGGCACAGGCGCGAACGCAGCGACCGCAGCCGATACAGGCTTCGCTATCGATAATCAGTCCGCTCATCTATGCCATCCCCTCGATAATCTTGGCAAGCTTTGCCGCCTGCTCGGACGCCGTCCCCTCAACGGCCTCGCACGTTTGGTCACGGTCGGGCACAAACGAGCGCACGACCTGTGTCGGCGACCCGGCAAGACCGCAACGCGCGGGGTCGGCGTTCACGTCGGCGGCACTGACCACGCGCACGTCCGCCTCCTCCGCCGCGCGAATACCGGCAATACTCGGCATACGCAACTGGCCAATCTCCTTGGCAGTCGTCATCGCGCACGGCATCTCAAGATAGACCGTCTCCTCGCCGGCATCGCAACCGTGAACGAGCGAAAGCGCACCGCACGTCGTAAAACCTGCGCTCTGCACGCAGCTCACATCGGTCACGCAGGGAATCTCAAAGGCGCCGGCAAGCTCGGGGCCAATCTGGGCCGTATCGCCATCCACCGCCATCTTGCCGCAGATGAGCAGGTCGAAGTCCTCGTCGAGCGCTTCGATGCCGCACTTGAGGGCATAGGTGGTTGCCAGGGTATCGGCGCCCGCAAAGGCTCGGTCGGTCAGCAGCAGCGCGTCGTCGGCGCCTCGAGCGATGCAGTCGCGCAGCAGCGATTCGGTCGCGGGGATGCCCATCGACACCACCGTCACGCGCACGTCCATGCCAAAGCCGATAAAGTCGTCCTTCAGCGCCAGCGCGCATTCCAAAGCGCTCGCATCAAAGGGATTAATGACCGCCTGCTTGCCATCGCGCACGATGGTATTGGTCTTGGGGTCCATCTTGACCTCGGTGCTGCCCGGCACGGCCTTGACGCACACCACCATATGGAAATCGCTCATCTTCACGCGCCCCCTTTCTGGACGAGCTCATCCAAGAGCTTCTCCGAAAACAGGTTACCGCGACCCAGCCGCCCGGCAGGATCGAGCTGGAGCTTGAGCCGCGCCGACTCGACCATGGCCTCGTGACCGTACATCGTCTCCAAGAAGCCCGCCTTGATCTTGCCGACGCCGTGTTCTGCGGAGACGGCACCGCCCATGGCCGTGACCTCGGAAGCCCACTGGGCAAAGAGTTCTCCGCCGCGGCGATAATCCTGTGCATTGCGCGGCAGAATGTTCACATGCAGATGGTTGTTACCGATATGCCCCCAAGCGGCAGATTCAAGCCCACTTTCCGCCAGCGTGCGGCGATAGAGGGCGATAACATCGGCCAAGTGCGCGTTGGGCACCGACATGTCCGAACCCAGTTTGGTGATGGTGGGATCCATGCGGCGGCGCTCGTCGATGAGCATGTTGACGCTCTCGGGCACCGCATGGCGGAAGAATCGCTGACACTCGCGATCGACCTCGGCGCGCGCGACCCATGTCGCATCGTCACTGCCGCCCGCAAGCTCCAGTACCCACCCCAAGTGATACAGCTCCTCAATCGCCTGGGCTTCGTCGTCGCAGTCGAGCTCCACGTAGACACAGACCTTGGCGTCTTTGTCGAGCGCAGGCAGCGAGGCAAACGCCGTCGACTGCTCGCGCTGGCGACGTAGAATATCCAGGGCGCCAGCATCGAAGTACTCGATGGCAGCCGCATGGGACAGGACGGGACGCACAGAATCGGTGAAGGACACGGCCTTGTCTTCGCTGTCGAAGAAGCAGCTCACGCCCCAAACGACCGCGGGTGCCACCTGCAGGGCAATCTCGAGCTCGGTGATAACGCCGATTGTGCCACACGCACCGATAAACAGATCGATGGCATCCATATCGTCAGCAACGAAATAGCCCGAAGCATTTTTTGTCTTGGGCATGGTATAGCCGGGAAGATCGAGCTCGAGTGTACGGCCCGCTGCCGTCACGAGCGACAGGTGGCGGCCCTGGGCAAAAGCCTCGCCGCGCCGAAGCTCAAGCAAATCGCCATCAGCCAGCACGACGTGGAGTCCCGTGATATGTGGGCGCATGGGGCCGTAGGCGTAGCTGCGGGCACCGGAGGCGTTACATGCCGCCATGCCGCCCAGACAGGCAGACGCCTCGGTGGGATCGGTGGGAAAAAACTGCTCGGGAGCCTCTTGGAACTCCTCGTAGGCCTCAAGCGATGCCTGGTCCCAACCAGCGGTCGGCAGCACCTTCTTGCTCAGCTGCTTACGCAGCTCCGAGAGCACAACGCCCGGCTCCACGCGCAGCAGAAATTGGCCTTGTTCATCGCGGCGAAGGCCCAAATAGCGATTCATACGGGAAGTATTGAGGATATGCCCGCCGTGGGGCACGGCGCCGGCGGCAAGGCCGGTTCGGGCGCCCTGAACCGTTACCGGAACACGCTCGACATGGAGCTTTTCCAAAATGGCACGGACCTCGTTTTCCGTTGTCGGAAACGAAATGCTCGAGGCCTCGCCCGATGCGCGAGATTCATCGCGGCCATACTCTTCGAACTCGTCGGTGAAGGGTTTGATGGTTGCAGACACGCGAACTCCCCCTTTAGCTAACTACAGTGTTTGCAGGGAGATGTTACCGCATCGTTTCGTCGACGTGTTCGAGACCGTCTCCATAATTGGCGTTTTTTACGTTCGTGCAATTCGGCGAGCGGCTTGATTTCCTCGGCAGACGATGCTTTTGACACATATCGCCCCGCCGTCGCCGACCGCTCGATTGTCGCTCGAAAAAAGTTGAAGTAATTTTTTCAACCTTTTACCTGCGGAGATGTCAATCCGTCAAGCATTTGGTCAGAAATTGGTCAAGTAGCGGCTGATACGGTCGGCGTCGACAGCCAAAACCGATAGAAGTTTTGGCCCCAGAAGCAGGGAGGTTCCCATGGCATATTACTGGCCCCAGTACGGCGTCGCCATCGAGGTCGACGACGATCCCCATCTCCTGCCTTTCGACGAAGAGGCATTCCCCGATACGGCGGTCTACCACGTCACCACCGATGTTATCTGCGACCCCGAGTCGTTCTCGGCGCTCGCCCACCACATCGCGCGTATCCACGACATCGAGCTCCCTCACGACTTTGACGAGCTCATCTACTCGCGCCGCCTGATGCTTCACATGCTCTTTGGAGCGGACCCGTCCACGTTCGCACGTGTCTACACCACCAAGGACGCCGCATGAGTGCGAAGAAGCCGCCCCGCCTCGCAGGACTGGGGCGTCGCAAGAAACTCGTCGTTGTCTGTCTGGCTATCGTCTGCGCCCTCATCGCCGTAG
>DXLY01000028.1:7247-12462 GCA_019414465.1 Collinsella sp. | reverse complement strand
CCCGAAGCGGGTGCCTCAGTCACGACGGCAGAGGGTAAATCGCGACAAGAAATCCAAGATGAGCTCGATGCCATCGTCCGCGACAACATGATGACGATTTCGGTCGCGCCGGTCGCTCAGCTACAGGAGGACGGCAAGCTGCGCGTCAACGTGCAAAACGTCCAAGACAATAAATTTCCCCAGCGATTCCGCGTCATCCAAAACGACGAGACCATGTACGAATCCGGTGTGGTCGAGACCGGCAAGACAATCGAGACGTGCCCCGCCGGCGACATCAAAGAAGGCGAGGCATACATCGAGATCCAGGCACTCGATGCCAAGACCCTCGACAGCCACGGCAATCCGACACGTGTCAAGGTACGGGTTGAGCAAGCCGAGAACTAGCTTTTTCGGCCGACGCGGCACCGCACGCAATTCACCAGCATTCGTCCAATCATCGCGGGGACGGCCCGCGGCGAATAGAAAGGAACGACCATGGACATCACCAGGAACATGAACGGAGCCAGAGCGCTCGTCGTGGGCGCAGGGCTCGCGCTCGCGCTCGCAATGGGCGCCGCCCCGACGCCAGCTCTGGCAGCCGGGCGCGTTGGAACCACGAAAGTAATGGTCAGGACCGAGATCGACAACGTAGAGTTCAAAGTTCCGACGGTTATTCCCTTCGTCGCCAAGGCCGACGGCACGCTTCAGGGCCCCTCAGAAGACGCGACCACCATCGACAATCATTCGGCCTACGGCATCCATGTCACCAACATGAAGATCGACGCCATGAACACCTGGACCATTGCCGCCGACGCCAAGGCCGGAACCGCGCAGAATTCCATCGACTTTAAGGTCGGCCCCGACGGCGCACTCCAGAACGCCAGCGCCGCAATGCAGGAGACGGGCCTCGATCTTTCCAAGAATGCAGCCTTCGACATGGGCTACCAGGGCATTGCCGGCGGCACGGACAAAATTAAGCTCAAGACAAGCGGAAACGTCGCCCGCGTCACGCGCGACATCTTCCGCGTAACCGGCGAAGGCGATCAGGTTGCAACGATCACCTGGACGGTCGAGCCCGGTGCGCACACGGCATAAGGCCGTCGCCCTGGCCGCCGCCGTCAGTATCCTAGCGTTTGGGCCAGCCATGGCCTTTGCCCAGCAAGAACAGGCGCAGGCCGCCACGCAAGTGACGGTCGACCTCTCGGAGCTCGACCGCGGCAACTGCAAGGAACCGTTGGCACAGACAGACGACAGACGATGGCTCTTGGCAGCAGGCGCCACGGCAGCAGGCGCGGGAACCGCCGGCCTCGGTCTGCACATCAAACGCAGCCAGAAACGAAACACGGACAGGCCACACTAAATTAGCTAAGGAGACCCCATGGCATCGAAGAACCTTTTGCCCGTCGTCGCACTCTGCGGCGCGCTCGCAACCGGAACGCCTGTCGCCGCTTGGGCGACTCCCGTCATGGCAGACTCCTTACCAGCAGCCCTAAGCTCCGCACCAAATCCGTCGAGCGCCATTGCGTGCAAGCGTTTTTCGTTCGCACAGGCCGCAATCTCAACCTCGGGATGCCTTCGTCGTAATACGGACGGCTCGATAGTCGTGGATATCAATCGTTCGAACAAGGCAAACGGCTCCCAGGCGGGGTGCGCCGTCTGCACGTGGCGCTCAATTGTGCTCGATGCAGATGGCGATCCGTGCGATTTGGGGTTGCGCATCGATATCGCTTCGGTCGATGACTCGGCGAACGGAGCGAAGGTCGCCTTCGACGGTGCGTTTTTCGAGAAAGGAGGCGGTATATGTCTGGGCTGCGCCGCCGCGAATGCAGACGATGTGCAGCCCACCCTCTCATTCACGGCATCGCTGCGGCTGACCAAGGCGGGCACCGATGCCATCGCGGCGGGAGAAGCATCCCTGCTGTTCTACGCCGCCAGCACCGAAGACACAGACGCTCATTTCGAGAAGCCGGCCGGATCGCTCAGCCTTACGCGCGGGACGGAGGCAGGCCCTATTGCGATCGATACCCACACGCTAGGCAGGCAACGCATTCTTGCCGACCCGGCGCTTCTCGAGATGGAGTGGAACGGATCCGGAGCCGTCGGGATTGTCCCCTCCGCGCTTGACGCCAAGACGCTCCCCTCAAACGACGAACCCATCAACGCAACCATACAAGAAGAGAGCACGGACAAAGAAGCAGGTGCGGGCGACACGCCGTCGCCGACAAACAGCGTCCCAGCTTCTTTCGAAGCACCGAATGAGCCCGCTGCCGGTCCAAACGATCCCGAGCTCGCGGACAGTCTGGGGCTTGCTGATCCTCAGGAGATCGATGAAGGTAACTGCTGCGTGCTTGCCGCCCTCGACCACACAGAGGTCATCGATGCTGCAAACATCGAAGTTGCCGCCGCCAATCAGCCCGTCCGCAAGTCGGCCATCATCGCATTTCCCGAATCCATTGAAGTCGTCTATTTGCCATCGGGCGAGGTCGTGGCCCCAACGCTGCTCACCTTGTTGGGCGCCAAGAATACTCGAAACGAAATTAAAAAGGTCACGGTTGTCGACCCTGCAACCACCGCTAAACTGCGTCTATACGCCGTTGCCCCAGACGGAGGCAAGACCTTGGAATTCGATGGCGACACACTTCTAGCCTGGCGACGTCTGGACATTATGCAAGACGTCTCGTATCAGATCGAACTCGAAGGGTTTGATCGTGCCCGCGATGCCAATATCATCGCCGCGGCTATTGAATCCCCGCAGCGGCTTATGACACTGCGCTTTGACTACTACCCCTATGTCCCGACAACCACCTGAGGCTTAAATGCTGCGCATCATTCCTAATACCACTTATATAACGTATTAGATGAGTCGCGATGTGCCTCGCATTTCGTTCTGCTACGATTGCCACGTTGGCATCAATACAGGAGGGCTCATGCCGGGCTTGGGAACAATCATCAACGTTGCGCTTTTAGTTGCGGGCGGTCTTTTGGGATTAGCGGGCGGCCGCTTCATTACACCGCACATCCAAGACACGCTCATGAAAGCATCGGGGCTGTGCGTCCTGTTTATCGGCCTGGGCGGCACCATGCAAAAGATGCTCATCATCGATGGAAAGGCGCTAGCGACCACCGGTACCACCATGCTCATCGTCTCATTTGCGCTCGGTTCGCTCATCGGCGAGGCCATCAACTTGGAGGCCGCCATCGAGAACCTTGGCGAATGGCTCAAGCGCAAGACTGGCAGTGAGGGCGATAACGAGTTCACCAACGCTTTTGTCTCGACTTCACTCACCGTGTGCATCGGCGCCATGGCCATTGTGGGATCGATCCAGGACGGCCTGCTCGGCGACTGGTCAACGCTTGCCCTCAAGGGCGCACTGGACTGCATCATCGTCTGCACCATGACGGCCTCGCTTGGCCGCGGCTGCATCTTCTCCGCCCTGCCCGTCGCCGTGTTCCAGGGGACGATCACGTTGTTTGCCGGCGCGCTCTCCCCCATCATGACCACAGCTGCCCTCAACAGCCTTTCGCTCGTAGGTTCCATGCTCATCTTCTGTGTCGGCGTCAACCTCATCCGTCCTCAGACCTTCCGCACGGCCAATATGCTTCCCTCCGTCGTCATCGCCGTCATCTACGCCCTCCTGTTCTAAATCTATCAACGCAGCGGCATCTCGAACATCTGTTTGATGCTGTGCTATGATATGAGGTCACCGTAGCTGTGTTCGAGAGGAGGAGCGGTGGCCGACCAGGACATCAAGATGCTCATCGAGCGCATCATGGCCGAGGCCCGGACCCATCAGTCCGCCCGCTTCTCAAACGAAACCTACGCAGACGAGCCGATTCTCAAAACCGGCCGACAGATGCAGAATTTCCTCCCCGACCAGTACCGTAAAATGCGCGAGATATCGCGCTGGCAGGATGACCCCAAGGGCGGTGCGGGCCGCTGGCTTTCGGAAGCCGAGCTTTTTTACCGCCAGGGCCTGCTGATGGCCGACTTTGAGGACGACTGTCCCTACAACGGCACCTTTAAGTCGTACTTTCCCACCTACAACGCCATGAGCGACCGGCAGCTGCGCGGCTACTTTACCTGGCGTGCCCAAGTGCGCCGCGGAACCGTCGAGGAAACGTCTACGTCCTTTGCCTTTCTGTATCTCTATGAGCTGATCTGCGGCATTGGCGTAGATGATCCACTCGATGGTTTTAACAAGATCAGGGCTTTTTGGGATGTCTATCGCGCCTTCGAGCCCGGCATCGACCGGTTTGCGCGCGTGTGGCTGCAAGATTACGCCGTGTTCCACGGGCTCGACCCCAAGCTGCTTCGCGACTCTAAAACCGTCATGTTCGATAATGCCCTTATCGAACTGCGGCGCGCGGCACGAGACCTTGTACCGGCACCGTCCGGCCAGACCCCTAAGCGTCGCAAAACCTCCGAGCCCACGCTCCCCCTTCCGCCCGATGAGGTGCGCGAGGAGCGACTCATGGCCGCCATCAACGCCCTCTCCACGTACAACCTAAGTAGCTCGCGGCTCGACCGCAGCCACCACCGCGATCTGCGCCACGTGGCGTGCGCCGTGTATGTCCGCATGGTGCGCTACTATGACACGCACCGAAAGACCGGCATCGTGGCAAGTTTATTTGGGGAGGAGACGGCCATGCCCTACACCATGTTTGCCTCGGCCGTATTCTTTGCGCCCGAGCGCCACGAGGACTGCGAATACCGTCTGGACCCCATCCATATCTACCGTTGCCAAAACGGCTTTTGGGAATGCATGCGTATCCACGGTAGTAGGCAAAAGAGCAGCAAGCTCGGTGAAATGATGCGCGCCTGCGACCAACGCCTGCGCCTGGCGCTGGACCCTGCCCATCCCCTTAAGGAAGAAAAGGTCCCCAAATATCTGGCCAAGATTATCGATGACGAGATTGTGGCATGGCTTTCGTGGGACGCCGCACACCAGCCCGTCAAGATCGATATCGATCTGAGTCAGCTGGGGCATATTCGGAGCGCCGCCGCACAAACGCGCGAGGCGCTTTTGATCGACGAGGAGCGCGAGGACGGCCCGCTTGCGGATGCCGAGGTGGCAGTTGCCGAACGACCGGAAGCCGAGCCCGTGGCCGACACGATCGCCGAACCAGTCGCGACGACCATGCAGCAGGACGAGGCTAGCGAGCCGACCATCTCCACCGAGCAGTTTGGCGTCGTAGCCCCGCTCCTCGCGCCAACGCCCGCGCCCGCCGACACCGC
>DXLY01000028.1:0-7237 GCA_019414465.1 Collinsella sp. | reverse complement strand
CTCGATCCCGCCGCAGACGCCTATCTTCGAGCACTACTCGAGCAAAACGCAGCACAGACGGCATCGGCGGTGGAACAGTCGGGCAAGAGTGAGGACATGCTCGTCGATAGCATCAACGAAGCGCTCTTTGACCTGGTGGGCGACACCGTTATTGAATTTGGATCAGCAGGACCGCAAATTATCGAGGACTACGAAGCAGACGTGAGAGGATACTTAGACCATGAGTGATACCGCATCCGCAGCACCCCGTGTGCCCAAGCGCGTCGCCGCCGTCATTCTCAACTCGCTCAAGGGCGGCGTGGTCCCGCGCATCGGCCTTCCCTACATCACCGTAGGGCGCGAGGTCGAGATCCGCGCCCTGCTCACCGACCTGAGTCTCATCGCCGACGGCGGCGCGAGCTTCCGCTTTCTGGTTGGTCGCTACGGAGCCGGCAAGAGCTTTTTGCTCCAGACCATCCGCACGCACGCCATGGGCGAGGGATTCGTCGTGGCCGATGCCGACCTATCCCCCGAGCGCCGCCTGCAGGGCGGCCAGGGACAGGGCCTTGCCACCTACCGTGAGCTCATCCGCAACATATCGACTAAAACGCGCCCCGAGGGCGGTGCGCTCAACCTTATTCTTGATCGCTGGGTCGCCTCGTACGCCGACGTCGACGAGTCGGTCGTCAATGCCCAACTGGCCCCGCTCGAGGAAATGGTCCACGGCTTCGACTTCACCCGCATGCTCCGCCGCTATCGCACGGCCGTATCCGAGGGCGACGAAGAAGCCATGAGCCGCGTGACCAAATGGATCCGCGGCGAATACCGTACCAAGAGCGAGGCTCGCGCCGAGCTGGGCTCCTCGACCATCATCAGCGATGACGACTGGTACGACTACGTTAAGCTCATCGCGCGTTTTTTGGTCTGCAGCGGCTACAAGGGTATGTTGGTGCTCATCGACGAGCTCGTGAATCTGTATAAGATTCCCAACGCGATCACGCGCCAGTACAACTACGAGAAGATCCTGACCATGTACAACGACACACTCCAGGGCAAGGCGCAGTACCTGGGCATGATCATGGGCGGCACGCCAACCTCCATCGAAGACCGCCGCCGCGGCGTGTTCTCCTACGAGGCCCTGCGCAGCCGACTCGCTCAAGGCCGCTTTGCACGCGAGGACCTTAAGGACATGCTCGCGCCCATCATCCGTCTGCAGCCACTCACCTACGAGGAGCTGCTGGTGCTGATCGAAAAACTCATGCAAATTCACGCCGGCTACTTTGGCTGGACGCCCACGCTTACCGAGAACGACTTGGTGGACTTCCTCAAGATTGAGTTTGGCCGCGTGGGAGCCGATACGCACTTGACGCCGCGTGAGGTCATTCGTGACTTTATCGAGCTGCTCGACATCCTATGCCAAAACCCCGACGCCAACGTGGCCGAGCTACTGCAAAGCGTCGGCGGCGACGCGCTGGTGCCGGCAGCAGCAACAGGCGACACCGGCACCGCAGGCGGCGACCGTAACTTCGCCGAATTCACCATCTAACCTGCAAAAAAGGGACAGGTTTATTTTGGCAGGTTTTATCTGGGCGAACGTTGAGACTGTAATGCAGCAAGCCGTTGCCAGCCGCGTTGAGAGATTCGTTTTTGAGAGGAGGCCCCGTGAACGCCTTTGACCGCTACGCCCCGTTTATCCAAGACTTCATCTACTCCCACGATTGGGAGAGCCTGCGCTCTATCCAGGTTGCGGCGGCAGACGCCATCTTTAACACACAAGACAATGTGCTCCTAACGGCATCCACAGCTTCCGGCAAAACCGAAGCGGCCTTCTTTCCCATCCTGACCGAGTTTTGGGAGAACCCGCCCGCAAGCGTTGGTGCCCTCTACATTGGCCCCCTCAAGGCACTCATCAATGATCAGTTCGTCCGTCTCAATGACCTGTGCGAAGAGGCCGATATCCCTGTCTGGCACTGGCATGGCGATGTCTCGCAGTCGCACAAGGCTAAGCTCATCAAAAAACCGAACGGCATCTTGCAGATTACGCCCGAGTCACTCGAGGCGCTCTTAATCCATAAGCACATGGCGATCCCGCGCATGTTTTGCGACCTGCGCTATGTGGTCATCGATGAGGTCCACTCGCTCATGCGCGGCGACCGTGGCGGGCAGACGCTCTGCCTTATCGAGCGGCTCTCGCGCATGGCCGGCGTGCAACCTCGACGCATTGGCCTTTCGGCCACCATCGGCGACCCCGAGCGCACGGGTGCCTTTCTCTCACAGGGAACGGGGCGCGACTGCGTTATCCCACGCTTTGAAGAGCCGCGCCGCGTGTGGCGCATCTCCATGGAGCACTTCTACAACTCGGGCCCCCAGGCACAGCAACGGGGATTCATGGGCACAGGTCCTCAAGAGGCCGAAGTGCTTGCGTGCGAGCGCATCGAGGCGGCGGCATCCGCGGCACTGCCCGCCGGCGCCCAAGACATGCGTCACAGCGGACAGCTCACACAAGAGGAGCGCCGTCAACGTCGTGAGCGGGCACGGGGCAAGGCCACTCCCAAGGACCGCCAAACTTCCTCGGCCCCCGAGGGCGAAGTCGACATCCCGCGAGCGACCGAGCAGGCGCTTCTCAGCCCCACCGACACAGCACCAGACAACGCCGACCCCGGCATGGGCTATATCTTCGAACACACCCGCGGCCGCAAGTGCCTGGTCTTTGCCAACTCGCGCGAAGAGGCAGAGGCCGTATGCTCCATGCTGCGTTGCTACTGTGAGAGCCGGCACGAGCCCGACCGCTTTCTCATCCACCACGGCAATCTTTCGGCATCGCTGCGCGAGACGGCAGAAGAGCTCATGCGCGACGAGGAACAGGCACAAACGACCGTCACCACCTCTACGCTGGAGCTCGGTATCGATATCGGCCGTCTGGAGCGTGCGTTTCAGATCGACGCGCCGTTTACCGTCAGCTCTTTGTTGCAGCGAATGGGCCGCACGGGACGCCGCGATCTTCCGCCCGAGATGTGGTTTGTCATGCGCGAGGAAGAGCGCGAGCCGCGCACGATGATGCCCGAGACCATTCCGTGGAAGCTCCTGCAGGGCATCGCGCTCGTACAACTCTATCGCGAGGAAAAGTGGGTCGAGCCGCCCGAGCTCGATCGACTCCCTTACAGTCTGCTCTACCACCAGACTATGTCGACACTTGCCAGCACCGGCGAGCTCACGCCGGCAGAGCTTGCCCAGCGCGTGCTCACACTCAGCTATTTCCATCGCATCTCGGCCGATGACTATCGCGTATTGCTGCGTCACCTCATTAAGATCGACCATATCCAGGTCACCGAGGGCGGCGGACTCATCGTGGGTCTCGCGGGCGAGCGCATCATTAACAACTTTAAGTTCTACGCCGTATTCCAGGAAAACGAGGAGTTCACCGTTCGTAGCGAGTCGGCCGAATTGGGCACGATCGTCAACCCGCCACCGCCCGGTGAGCGCATCGCCATCGCCGGACACTGCTGGATTGTCGAGGAAGTGGACTGGAAGCGCCACACCGTCTTTGCCACGCAGGTCAAGGGTCGTGTGCCGGCCTACTTTGGCGACTGCCCCGGCGACATCAATACACACGTACTCGAGCGCATGCGCAAGGCGCTCAACGAGCACGCGGCATATCCGTATCTCATGGGCAACGCACGGGCACGCCTTGCACAGGCTCGTCATACCGCCGAGATTTCGGGCGCGGGAACCAAACCGCTCATTAACCTGGGTGGCGACACCTGGGTGCTCTTCCCCTGGTTGGGCAGCTATGCCTTTCTGGCGCTCGAACGTATGCTCAAGATTAAATGCGCCGCGGAGCTTGGCCTTCGCGGGCTCGATCCGTCGCGCCCGTACTTTATGCAGTTTAAGATGAAGGCCGACGAGGAGACGTTCTTTGAGGTGCTCGCCGCCGAGGCCGAGAAGGACTTCGGCCCCATCGACCTCGTCTATCCTGGCGAGGTGCCTTACTTTGATCGGTACGACGAGTTTGTTCCCGAAGAGCTCGTGCGCAAGGGTTTCGCCGAAGGCGTGCTCGACATCGATGGCATGAAGCAGCGTGTCCGCAGCTGGCGCGACCACGCCTAAGACCAGTCTTTTTGGGACGGGGAGACTTACTTGTCGTGAAGGACGGTGCCGAGGAAGTCGGCGTCGAAGGGCACGGCTTCGGCAAAGGCGTAGTCGCCGTCGCTGGCGATGAGCAGATAATTCTCCTCGCCGCCGAACTCTGCATCGCCACATGGGACCACCCAGGCGTGGGCGAACACCTCGAGCGCCGTGGCGGCGCAATCGCGCAGGAACGTTACGTCGCTCCCCTCGTTTGCGCTCACGATATTGGCAACGTAGATACCCCCGGGGTTCAGGCTGCCTCGCACCAAACGCAACGCCTCAACCGTCGCCAGCTCGCGTACGGGCTCGACACCGCCAAAGCAATCGCTCACGACCACGTCGTAGCGACGATGGCCCACGCTCGTCACACCCAAATACGAGCGAGCCTCAGCGGTAATCACCCGCAAGCGGTCGCCCACCGCACGCTCCAGCTCGTCCAGGTAGAACCAGCGGCGCGCTAGGCGCGTAATCTCTCCGTCATACTCGATAACGTCCATGCACAAGTCCTCGTGCGACATCAGCGCGAACTTGGGATAGGCAAACCCGCCGCCGCCCAGCATAAGCATGCGGTCGATACCGTGACCGTAAGCGTCGCGCATCGCATCCTCGGCCTCAAACACGTCGTCAAACGAACGATAGTACGTAAAGACGGGCTCCGCCCAACGCTCGCCAACGTAGCTTGCACTTTGGTAGACGCCGCCTTGTACCAATACGCGGACTTCGTCGCCGCCCTCGTCGTGCACGCGCTTCACACGCGCCAACCCATTGCGGGTTCGCGCAACCTGCAGACAGGCAGCACGAACAGCGACGGCGGCCGCACCAAGCGCCGCGGCCCCCAGAGCAACGCCGGCAACGACGCCGGCAGAAACACTCGGCTTGTTCATCTAGAGCTCCTTTTGCAGATAAAGGCCATAGTCATAAAATCCAAGATGGCGATAGTACTCGCGCGTACCAATCGCGCTGATCACGTTGATGCGCGCATAGCCCGCGTCCCGAGCAATATGGCACGCACGCTCCACCAGCGACCGTCCCAATCCATGGTGCTGGGCTGCCTGGCCTTGATCCCCCACGCGCGCCGCCATGCCATACACGTGTACCTCGCGAATCATCGCCTCGTCCGGCATCGTCGGCAACTCGTCCGCATGTGCGGCAACAAAAGCGCGAACGGGCAGCGACAGACGCAAAAAGCCGGCGATCTTGCCTTCGGGCGTCACCCACTGCAAAAAGCGTTCACGCGTCACCGGCGTCTCGTAAGCGACCTCATCAAGAGACAGTTCATCCAGGTCGGCACCCGCGGTACTGATCTCGCGATAGCGAATCTCGCGCACCGTCGCACCGTCACCCCGAGCAGCCAGGCGGTTCTCAACGAGCTGACGCAGGTTGGGCTTCTTGTTGCCCACCATGATGTCGTCGGAGCTAAAGTCGCGGATCATGCGGCTGATGCGGCAGAACGCCGGCGTCACCACGATGTCGTCGGCCAGCACATCGAGCAGTTCTTCCTCGGTATAGGGGCGCCACTCGCCGCGCTCATAGCGGCCCACCAGACGCGAGCCCTCGATGAGCGCGCACGGGTAGACCTTGACCTCGTCGGGCATAAAGGCCCCCTCGGTCATAAAGCGCTCGTAGTCGCGCTTGTCCCCCTCGGGCGTGGCGCCCAGCAAGTTGAGCATAAAATGCGCGTGGATCTTAAAGCCAAACAGACGCGCAAGCGAAAACGCCCGCTCGATCTGAGCCACCGAAATACGACGCTCGTTGATATCGAGCAAATGTTGGTCGAGACTCTGAATACCCATCTGGATCTTGGTGCAGCCCAGGCGGCGGATGAGCGTAAGCGCCTGCGGCGTTACGGCATCGGGGCGCGTCTCGATAACGAGCCCCACCACGCGATGCTTCGCCGTCTCGTTGATGCGCTGCTGACGCTCAAGCTCCTCCATCGTTGCCGTCTGCCACTCAGTGACCTCGCCCCACGGCGTACCGGGACCGTACAGACGACGCACCGCACGGTTATAGCCGCCCACGGCAGCATCCACACGCCCCTGCTCGTCGGCAACGCCGGCAGCAAGCTCGACCTCGTCTGTCGCAATGCCGGCGGCCCGATAGCGCTCACGGCGCTCCGCTACCACAGGCGGCAGGGCATCGGCGGGAGCGTCATCGAGCAGACGCCCCGCCTCGGCACGGCTGATGCCCGGACGTGCCAACATGGGGTTGGCCGCCACGCCGGCGACGGCATCGTCATTGAGTGCACGGAAAAGCTCCGACATAAACCATGTCTGATAGCCTTCCGGATAGTCGCTCCAGGTACCGCCAAGCACAATGAGCTCGATCTTATCGGTCGCATGCCCCATCTGCGAAAGCGCGGTCAGGCGAGCGCTCACCTGCAGATACGGGTCAAAGCAATTTTGCTCCGCACGGGCGCATGCCGGCTCGGCGTGCAGATAGCTCTTGGGCATGCGCAGATCGTTGGGGCAAAACAGGCAATCGCCCGAGCATGGCCAGGGCTTGGTAATGACGGTAATGGTCGCCACGCCCGAGGCCGTTCGGCGCGGCTTCATACGCAGGACCTGCAGCAGTTGACGCTCCAGATCGGAATCGACATTCCACGCAGCCCACCGAACCGGCTCCTCACGTTTAACCCGCTGGTAGAACGGCAGCAGACGGCGCTTGGCCAAATCGCGTTTGTCGGCACCCTCACGGCGCGCCTCGGCATGTATCAGTTTGACGAGCGCTTTGTCGTCCACGGTCTCGCCGCGACGCAGGGCCTCGAGTATGTTCAAGATAATCTGTTCCATGTCCCCATTGTAAAGGCAAAGGCGCCGGAGCCGATCTCGGCTTCGGCGCCTTCATCAAAGAGCATGCCTATATGTACCGATCTCCGAAAACCGCATGTCACTCCGGATCAAACGACATGTCGCCCGAACCGACCTCGAAACGATACGTAGCAGACTTATCGCCGTTGTCGAATTCAAGATTCAATATGGTCTCGCCATCGTAGCCAAGCGGAAGGAAATCGCTCTCGAAGTCACCGCTGCCCACGGTGAGGCTCGCCTTAAAGCCCGTAGAGTTCGGAACCGTCATCTCCACATCGCCCGAGTCCACGCTTACGTCCATCGACTTCGCGGGGGCCTGGTAG
>DXLY01000027.1:19826-22443 GCA_019414465.1 Collinsella sp. | reverse complement strand
CGCCCCAGGCGACGCCGTTCGTCATCGCGCTGGACGGGTTTCGGTGCACGGGGCGCGAGCCCAGGGCCGTCGGTCGCTGCGGGCTCGATGCCCGAGGTACTCGAGCGCAGGTGTCCGCAGCCGTCTATATACTGCGCCGTGCCGCTGGCGTCGAGTCGGCGGATGTCGGCCCGCTCGCTCGCGTAACCCACAAAGAGCGAGATGTTGTCGCACACCACGTGTTTGTCGATCAAGTCCAGCACGGCGGCATCGACCATCTCGCGCAAGACGGTGTAGGCCTGCTCGTAGGCATAACCCTTCGAGAGCACCTGTCCTGTGGTCGTCGAAGTTGCTTGTGGGCGATAGGCTTGGATATCGGCGATGGTTGTCGGCTCGCGCCCAAAGGCATGGTCGATGAGATATTCGGCATTGACGCCGAGTTCGTCGTAGAGCAGGTTTTCGTCGAGTGCGGCGACGCCCATCAGATCGTAGACACCGTATTTCTCGAGACGGGCCGCCACGCCGGGGCCGATACCCCAGATATCGGTGATGGGTCGATGCGGCCAGATCTCCTTGCGAAAGGTTTCGTTATCGAGTATGCCGATGCGGCTGGGTACGTGCTTTGCGGTAATATCGAGCGCTACCTTAGCCTGGAATAGGTTGGGGCCGATACCGACGGTGGCCGTGATGCCGGTGCGCGCGAGGACCTCGTCGCGCAGCATGCAGGCGAACCCTTCGGCATCGGTGTGGTAGAGGTCTAGATAGGGCGTCACGTCGATAAAGCACTCGTCGATTGAATAGACGTGAATGTCTTGCGGGCTTACGTATTCCAGATAGATGCCGTAGATTTTCGCCGACACCTCCATGTAGTGCTGCATGCGCGGTACGGCCTTGATGTAGTCGATGCCGTCGGGAATCTCGAACAGACGGCAGCGGTTGTGTATTCCGAGGTCCTTCATGGCCTGCGTGATGGCAAGGCAGATGGTCGTGCGTCCGCGCGATTCGTCGGCAACGACCAGGCACGTAGTGAGGGGGTCGAGTCCTCGGTCGACGCACTCGACACTGGCGTAGAACGTCTTAAGGTCGATGCAGATATAGGTATGTTGCCCGTGCTCCACCCGTGCCCTCCCATCAAACACATGTTCTTATCGAATACCTGTTCGATAATACCCGCTCGCCCAGACATCGTCAAAACCTGCCGAAAAGGGACAGGTTTGTTTTGGTCGGTTATGAATTGGGTTTTAACGCAGCCCTAAAGAGCGCGAAACAGCTCGGAAAAGCTCCCTTCGTAGCATGAGCCTAACGATCGATACGGCCTACATGCACGGAAGGGTTGTGGGAATGATGGTCAACTATGGGTTTGGTATGCCGACGCGCCTTGTTGCGGATGGAGACGTGGCTCGCTGGTGCGGACGATTGGTTGCCCACTATGGCGGCACCAAGGCGCTGGTCGTGTTGGACGGCGACAAGCATACGCGCGATGAACTTGTCTCGGCGGCACTTGGCTCGCTTGATCGAGCCCTACTCGAGCGTGTACTTTTCCGCTGCGGCTCGGTTGAGGGTGCCGGGGGAGACGAGCTGATCGACGAAGCCGTGGCCCTGGCGACCGACGAAGGCGTGGACTTTGTCCTGGCGATTGGCGATGCCGATACTGCCAGCTTTGCGCGCGAGCTCGCGCGTCGCATGGCGGCGCTCGATGCCGGCGAAGACGGCTTTGTCCCTTATGGATGCATTGTCTCGGAGGGCAAGGTGCCTGTCGTCGTGGGCGCCGGCGAGGTTCCCGTTTTTGCCATCATCGCGCCCGAGCTGCTGGAGGGCATCGGGTCTCCTCTGCGTGAGTTGCTCGGTAGCGTCTGCGCCGCGGCCTAATATTTGGCATAAAGGGATAGGTTATTTTTGATTGGTAAAGCGTTTGACCTGCCAAATTAAACCTGTCCCTTTTTGGTCGGTTGCCGTTTGGGGGCCGATTGGCAACGCTCGCTGATTATAGTCTTGACCTGCGCTAGAATAGTGGCATCTGAATGTCCGGGCGCATGGAGGCGTGCGCCCGTATGCTGAGGAGGACTCTATGGCAACTGTTGCCGCACCTATCGATGCTACGTCGACTGCCGCTTGGAAGGCGCTCGAGGCCCATCAGGAGAAGCTCGAGGCCGAGGGTATCGACCTCAAGGCCTGGTTCGCCGCCGATGCCGAGCGCGTGAACAAGCTGAGCTTTGACGCCGGTGACCTGCACTTCGACCTGTCCAAGAACCTGGTGACTGATGAGACCGTCAAGCTGCTGTGCGATCTTGCCCGCGAGGTGAAGCTCGAGGAGCGCCGCGACGCCATGTTCTCCGGCGAGCACATCAACACCACCGAGGACCGCGCCGTCCTGCACACCGCGCTGCGCCGCCCGGCAAGCGAGAAGGGCCAGCTCATCGTCGACGGCCAGGACGTCGTCGCCGACGTGCACGAGGTTCTCGACCGCATGTATGCCTTCGCCGAGCGCGTGCGCTCCGGTGAGTGGAAGGGTGTTACCGGCAAAAAGATCGAGCACCTGGTGTCCATCGGCATCGGCGGCTCCGACCTGGGCCCGGTCATGGCTTACGAGGCCCTGCGTCCCTATGCCGACGCCGGGATTGATTGCCGCTATATCTCC
>DXLY01000027.1:0-19816 GCA_019414465.1 Collinsella sp. | reverse complement strand
CAACATCGACCCCAACGATCAGGCAGAGAAGCTCAAGGGCCTCGATCCCGAG
The DNA here is from genome assembly GCA_019414465.1 of Collinsella sp. Lineage (GTDB taxonomy): Bacteria > Actinomycetota > Coriobacteriia > Coriobacteriales > Coriobacteriaceae > Collinsella. Next base: position 19,764 of record DXLY01000027.1, on the reverse strand, counting down.
ACCACGCTCGTGATTATCGTCTCCAAGACTTTCACCACGCTCGAGACCCTCACCAACGCTCGTGAGGTCAAGACCTGGATGCTCGAGCAGCTCAAGGCTCAGGGTGCCATCGACGGCTCCGATGAGCAGAACGCCGAGGCCGTGGCCAAGCACTTTGTCGCCGTTTCCACCGCACTCGAGAAGGTCGAGGCCTTCGGCATCGACCCCGCCAACGCTTTTGGTTTCTGGAATTGGGTCGGCGGCCGCTACTCCGTCGACTCCGCCGTGGGCCTGTCGCTGATCGTCGTGCTCGGCCCCGAGCGCTTCCAGCAGTTCCTTGAGGGCTTCCACGCCATCGACGAGTACTTCTGCAACACCCCGCTCGAGAACAACGCCGTCGCGCTGATGGGCCTGCTCAACGTCTGGTACGTCAACTTCTTCGGTTCCAAGAGCCACGCCGTGCTGCCGTACTGCCAGTATCTGCACCGCTTCCCGGCCTACCTGCAACAGCTCACCATGGAGTCCAACGGCAAGCACGTCCGCTGGGACGGCAGCGCTGTGACCTCCGATACCGGTGAGATCTTCTGGGGCGAGCCCGGTACCAACGGTCAGCACGCCTTCTACCAGCTGCTGCACCAGGGCACCGTGGTGGTCCCGGCCGACTTTATCGCTTTCGCCAACACTGCCAACCCCGCAACCGACAGCGGCCAGGACGTCCACGAGCTGTTCCTGGGCAACTTCCTGGCCCAGACCAAGGCGCTCGCCTTTGGTAAGACGGCCGACGAGGTTCGTGCCGAGGGCACGCCCGAGCAGATCGTCCCGGCCCGCTGCTTTGAGGGCAACCGTCCGACGACCTCGATCTTCGGCGACACGCTGACCCCGTTCGCACTCGGCGAGCTCATCGCCCTGTACGAGCACATCACGTTTGTCGAGGGCACGGTCTGGGGCATCGACTCCTACGACCAGTGGGGCGTCGAGCTGGGCAAGCAGCTTGCCAAGCAGATCACCCCGGCCTTCCACGACGACGCCGCCAAGGCCGAGCAGGACGCTTCGACCCAGGCGCTCATCGAGTTCTATCGCGCTCATCGCAAGTAGTCTTTACGGCTGAGTTGGCTTATGGCTGAAAGGGGCCCGTATCCGTTGGGATACGGGCCCCTTGCTATTTGGATAGGATGGAATGTATCGGGAGGCGCCTCGACGGGCATCGCAATCGTCGAAGGCGCGCCGTTCATGTTTGGGACAATATGACATTTTTCCCGTTGCAAACAGCGCCGCCGTGGGTGTTCTGTATGATGGCTCAGACAAGGTTGTTCAATGACAGGGAGGCATATATGGCAATCAAAGCCATCGCAATGGATATCGACGGTACGCTCACCAACGATCAAAAGGTCATCAGCCCGCGTACGCGCGAGAAGCTGCTCGCGACGCAGGAGTCGGGCATTAAGCTCATCTTGGCTTCGGGCCGTCCCGCATGGGGGTTGCACGCCTTGGCGCAGGAGCTCGACCTTCAAAACCATGACGGTCTGCTAGTTGCCTTTAATGGCGCGCATGTGGTCGACGCTCAGACCGATGAGGTCCTTTTTGACCAGGCCATGCCGGCTGACGAGCTGCACCGTCTGATTGATCATCTGCGCAATTTCGACGTGATCCCTATGATTTCGCTCGGTCGCGATTTGCACGTCGAGGACTCGTACCATTGCATGATCACGCTGCCTGACGGCTTGCAGAAGAATATCGTCAAGTATGAGCGCGATGCGTGCGATCTTAAGATTCGCGAGGTCGAGAGCTTGCATGAGGTCGTGGACACTTATCCCGTGGACAAGCTGCTGACGGCGGGTGATCCGACCTACCTGCAGGCGCATTACGAGGAGATGTATGCGCCCTTTACCCAGACGCTTTCGGGCATGTTTACGGCCGACTGGTACTTTGAGTACACGGCGCCCGGTATCGACAAAGCCCGTGCGCTCGAGGGTGCCCTGCCCAAGCTCGGTATCGATGCCAGCGAGGTCGTCTCGTTTGGCGACGGCCAGAACGACAAGTCCATGATTGAGTGGGCCGGCACCGGTGTTGCCATGGGCAACGCCGTCGATGAGGTTAAGGCAGTTGCCCAGATGGTAACCGCCAATAACAACGAAGACGGTATTGCAGTGGCGCTGGATAAGCTGCTGGGTTAGAATCGCCGATTAATGCATGGTTTGGGCGCCTGCTTGCGGGCGCCCTTTTGTTAGGGAGGGTGCCGTGTCCGCATTTCCGTTCGACGCCGTTATCTTTGACATGGACGGTGTCATTGTCGATACCGAGTATTACTACCTGGGCGAGACTGCCGCGTTTGCCAAGGAGCTTGGGCTTAACCTGACTCAAGAGGAGTTGAATGGGCAAGTCGGTACCTCGCATCAGTTCTTCCTGCATATGCTGGTCGATTGGTTTGAGCGCGCCGGTAAGGGGCATTTCACTGGCGAGGAAGCGTTGGCCCGTTGGGACGAGTGGGCGCATAAGCGTCCGCGCGACTATCAGGCTTTGATTAACCCAGGCGCTGTGGATACGATTCGAGAGCTGCCGCGCCGTGGCGTTCGCGTGGCGCTTGCCAGCTCGTCTCCCATGGATAGCATCGAGGAAGTGCTCAACGCGTGCGGGCTGTCGGATGCCTTTGAGTATGTGGTGAGCGGCGAGCAGTTTAAGGAGAGTAAGCCCGAGCCCGACATCTACCTGCATGCGCTGGACCTGCTGGGGCTGCCCGCGAATCGCTGCTGCTGCGTTGAGGATTCGGTGCCTGGCATCACTGCCGGCAAGCGCGCCGGTCTGACAGTCATCGCCAAGCGCGAGGAGCGCTTTGGCTTTAGTCAGGACGCCGCGGATAAGATTATCGATCAGCTGCCGGACCTGCTGGAACTCGCGTAAGAGCGCGTTAGTTGCGCGTTTTTCGGGTCCGATGAGTAAATACCCGACATTTTGGTGCGACACCTAGCATACTTTAAGCTAATGCGGGCTTAAGGACTTGTTGAATGCCCTTAAGCCCGTTTTAGACGTAATTGCGCTGGGAGAGGGTATATGCCACCGACTGAAGGGCTAACTGACGGTAAAGCAGCGATACCGCTGTACCAACAGGTCATTGATATCATTAAAAACGAAATCAACTCCGGTGCCTACAAGGCAGGTGCGCGGATACCCAACGAATTCGAATTGGCTGAGAGCTATAAAGTTGGCCGCGTTACCGTGCGACGCGCTATTGAGGAGCTCGTCCAACAGGGCTATCTAACGAAGCGACAGGGGAAAGGCACGTTTGTCAATGCCCCCAAGCTCAAGCGCAAGATTCGCCAGAAGGATGACGTCCAGAGTTTTTCGGACGCATGCCGCGCTAACGGAATGGAACCGGGGGCGTGTGTCATTTCGAGAAAGATACTGCCGGCGGATTCCACCGAAGCACAGTTCTTTGGTGTTCCCGTTGGAACTGACTTGATTTGCGTTGAGCGCGTGCGTACTGCCGATGGCGTCCCTGTCATGCTTGAGAACAACATATACGTTTACGAGGACAACGCCTATCTATCAACGGCGCCTCTATCTAACCAATCCATTTTTGAGTTCGTGCGTAACCGGACGGGCCGTACGCCCGCGTTTACCGACCCGTGCACACTCGAGATCGCGTGCGCGTCGCCCGAGGTCGCTCGGCTGTTGGCAGTTCCCGTTGGCGAACCCTTGTTTTATATGGAAGCCTTCTTTTTCGACGAGCAGCGGCGGCCGTTTATCATCGGTCGTCAGCGGATCGTTGGGTCTCGCTACGTTTTTGACATCTAGGACATTGCGAATGGAGACGCCCGGTGGATCATCTCACCGGGCGTTTCCATACCGTTCACGGCGCAAACGCAACCGTTCAACCGCGTTGCGGCAATCAGTTTGAAATTATCTTGATGACGAGAAAAGCTGCTGGTAATCTATAGAACGTCATAGAACGTTTGCCTTGTGCAAGCGTTGAAGCGAGATGCGATGCAGTCTCGAGTTCTTTGGAGGTATCTATGTCAGATACGAAGGCGAAGAAGACAAACAGACGTTTTAAGTTCAAATTACCGCATGTCTATACGATCATGTTCTTGCTGATCGTTGTCTTTGCGGTCCTGACTTGGATCGTTCCCTCTGGTCAGTATCAGCGCAAGACAATTTCGACAGCGGCGGGCGAGCGTGAAGTCGCCGTTGCTGGAACCTATGAACAGGTCGATAAGAACTACACCGATTCCGAGACCGGCGAGACCATCAATCTGGGTCAAGATATCTTCGCGGTCCTGCAAGCGCCCACCAAGGGCATCCAGGAGGCTGCCGATGTCGTTGCGTTCGTCTTATTGATTGGCGGATCGTTCGCAATCATCACCAAGACCAACGCTTTGAATGCCGGCATGAGCCGTGTGATTAAAAAGCTCAAGAACAAGGACATCCTCATCATTCCCATCACGATGACGCTGCTGTCCATTTGCGGCACTACGTTTGGTATGTCTGAGGAAGCCCTACCGTTCTATGCCATCTTCATTCCCATCATGATGGGTATCGGGTATGACTCGATGACGGCGTTTATCATCTGCTTCCTTGGTCCTAACCTGGGATATTGTGCTTCGACCATCGACCCGTTTAATGTTTTGATCGCCCAAGGCATCATTGGTATCGAGGGCAATCCTCAGCTGTGGCTGCGCGCCGTTTCTTGGGTCATCTTCACTGCCGTCGGTATCGCATGGGCCATGCGCTACGCCATGCGTGTAAAGAAAAACCCCGAGTCGTCCATTACGTACGAGGACGACAAGCTCAAGCGTGTTGAGTTTTCCGTGACCGATGCCTCCATCGAGGAAGAGTTCACTACCCGTCAGAAGCTCGTGCTTATCGATTTTGCTTGCGGTATGGGCATTATCGTCTGGGGTCTTGTTACCCAGGGCTGGTACATGAATGAGATTTCCGCCGTGTTCCTTGGCATGGGCTTGCTTGCCGGTATCCTGGGCGGTCTTGACCAGCAGACGATCGCAGAGGAGTTCGTTAAGGGTCTTGCCGACTTTGCGTACGCTGCCATCGTTATCGGTATCGCTCGCGGTATTCTGGTCATCGCCGAGGGTGGCATGATCATCGACACCATCCTCCAGGCGCTCGCTACTGCGCTTGCCGGTGCACCCGCCGCCGTCTACACCACGTTTATGTATATCGTCCTTGGCCTGCTCTCTTTGCTGGTTCCCTCGAGTTCTGGCCTGGCGGCGCTCACCATGCCCGTTATGGGCCCCCTGACCGAGCTCATGGGCCTCAATCCCGAGGCGGCCGTCACCGCGCTCCAGTTTGCCAACCAAACCATCAACACCATCAGCCCCGTGGCGGGCATGACGGTCGCCGGTCTTGCCGTGGCTAGGATTTCGTTTGGCCAATGGTGGAAGACCATTTGGAAGTTCTTCATTTTCATGGTCGTCTTTGGCCTGATCGTAACGGCAATCTCTGGCATGCTTCCGGTGTAGGTGGTTGTGATGTCTGATCGTTTGACGGTCCTGACGTCTAAGAGCGTCTTTACCGGTACGGGGGACCTGCCGTTTGAAGGTTTCGTAGCGGTCCGTGGCAATCGAATTGAGGCGGTTGGCACCAAGTGTGAGGTAGCTTCGTATTTGACCCAAGCGGACGAGGTAGTTGACCTGGGCGACCGCACCGTCATGCCCGGCCTGATCGATGTGCATACCTTCTATACGGGCTGGGCACTGCGGACGTTGGGGTCTGATCTGTCCGGCGTCGCTGATGCCAAAGAGGCTGTGTCGCTCTTGCGTGCATGGAAAGATGATCATCCGGATTGCGCGGCGGCTTTTGGCCACAACCTGCCCGAAACGTTGGCATCGGATGCCGAGAACGCAAATACAGCAGCTGTGTTTGACGAGTGTTTTGGTGATATCCCTGTCGTCTGCTTTACACCGGGCGCGGAGACCTGCGTTCTCAACGCTGCAGCCAGTGCGCGATACGGCTTTACATCCCAGGCGTGCTATGCCGAGAAGATCTGGCGCATGATGAGCGATTTCCTCGCGCTGCCCGAGGTGCGTGCCGGGTATTCGGACTACATGAGCATGCTTAACGAGCGCGGCGTTACCGCCATCAAGGAGATGGCGTTTGATGACTACTACGGCTTTGCCGACGAAATGGCTCGCCGTGAGGAATCTGGTGAGCTGACGGTTCGCGTCTCTATGATGTCGCAGCCGGTGGGTGCCGGTGCAAATCTGGCATATGCCCGCGAGGCACGAGAGCGCTTCCGGGGACCGTTCGTTCGTTTTTCTGGCTTCAACCGTATGACCGATCGAGGCGTATGGGCGGGGCTTGCCGAGATGATTGACCCCTATGAGGACACGGCCGATGCGGGCGCTGCCGGCAAGACGGTCGTCGAGGAGCCAGAGTGGGATCTGATTGAGAACGAGCTGCGTGCAATTGATGCTGACGGTTTCCGATATTCCTTGCATTGCCAGGGCGATGGCGCCGTTCGTCGCACCGTGGCGCTCTATGCCTCGCTGCCTCGAGACGAGTATGGGCGGTTGCTTCGCCGCCATGCGATTACCGATCTCGAGAACTCTGACCCGACCGATCTTGTCGAGTTTGGCAAGTTAGGTGGAATTTGCGAGGTCTATCCGCAGATTCTGACGCTGGACCGGCGCGAGGATTGCCTGTCGATGATGCGTCGGCAAATTGGCGAGACGCGACTTTTGCACAGCTGGAATCGCCGCGGCATGGAAGATTCCGGATGCACGGTGTGCTGTGGAACGGATTTGCCACTGCTGATTCCGAGCCTGGGCGAGTCAATATACAGCGCGTGCGGTGGATTCTTCGCCGACGGACTGCCCGTGAATGAGGCCAACGTGCTGACGCTTGTCGAGCTCTTGCGCGCTTGGACTGCCGGGGGCGCGTACGATCTGATGCGCGAAGACGAGCTGGGTACGCTCGAGGTCGGCAAACTTGCCGATATCTGCGTGCTCGATCGGGATGTGTTCGACCTCGATTATCGCGACGCACGCGATCTTGCGGTTGATATGACGATGTCGGACGGACAAATCGTGTTCGATCGAAATAAGGAGGCATAGGATGTCTGAATCCAAACCGACGCTGCGCCGCGAACAGATTGCGGGCATGAATATCCACTACATCATGTGGTCGCTCGATTACTTCCTTGATGTGCAGCAGCGTTTGGGCTTTGAGTCCATTGAGTTGTGGTGTGCAGAGCCGCATGTGACGCTCGACCATACGGGCTACTTTGAGGCTGAGGTCCTGGCGAAAAAGGCTGCAGACCGTGGGCTTAGGTATCGTACTCTGTGCCCCGAGAATGTTGTCTATCCTTGGCAGTACTGCGCACGCAAACCGCTGCATGAACAGCGCAGCCTGGCGTACTTTAAACACGGCATTGAGCTTGCCGAGGTACTTGGGTGCGACCGTATGTCCGTCAACTCGGGCTGGGGCGACTGGGACGAGGACCGCGAGGAAGCCTGGAAGCGCAGCCGCGAGCACTTGTCCATTCTGGCGGAGTATGCCGGCGAGCACGGTCTGGTGCTTACGATGGAAAGCCTGCGTCCCGAGGAGAGCAACCTTGTGACGACGGTTTCCGATGCGAAGCGCATGATTGACGAGGTCGCGAGCCCGTACTTACAGCCCATGGTTGATACAACCGCGATGGGCGTTGCAGGCGAGACGCTCGAGGACTGGTTTGCCGCCTTTGGTGATGGGGCAATTCACGAGATGCACTTTATCGACGGTGACCCGTATGGCCATCTGGTGTGGGGCGATGGCAAGCACGATATGGACGCCTTCGTTGCCACACTCAACGTCCATGGTTTCGACGGCATGCTGGGCCAGGAAATTACGGACGGCCGTTACTACGATGACCCGGCGGCGGCTGATGCCAAGAACATGGCCGCATTCGAGAAATATCTGATTGACTAAAACAACTATCGGCTACGCAACCAACGTCATTGATTGCGGCCCAAATAAGAAAGGAACTGGATATGAACGCACACGATCTGATCAAAGAGGCAATTGCCGAGAAGGGCAAGTTCGACAGCGTCTACTGGATTGCTTGCGGTGGCTCCATGATCGATTTGATCCCGGCTCACGAGCTTCTGCAGCGCGAGGCAACCACCTTCACTTCGTATATCTATACCGCACGTGAATTCGACATTATGCGTCCGCGTCGTCTGGGCGAGAAGTCCCTGGTCATCGCTTGCAGCCACAGTGGCAATACCCCGGAGGTCGTCGAGGGCTGCGAGATTGCCCTTGCCGCCGGCGCTACGGTGATCGCCCAGACCGACAACGCTGGATCCAAGATCGACTCCGGCAAGTGGACCACGTGGGTCTACCCGTGGGGCGAGGGCGTGCCGCAGGCCGAGGTCCCCGCTGGCATTTCGCTGTCGCTTGCGGCCGAGCTGCTCGATCAGCAGGAGGGCTACGCCGATCTTGCCGATATGTATGCCGGTATCGCCGAGATGGATAAGATTCTTCCCCCGGCACGCGAGAAGGTAAATGCCGAGCTGGGCGATCGCTTTGCCAAGCTTTGCCAGGAGCACGAGTTCTTCTATATTCTGGGCAGCGGTCCCAACTTTAGCCAGACCTACGGTTTCGCTATCTGCTCTCTTATGGAGATGCAGTGGCAGCACTGCAGCTACATCCACTCTGCCGAGTACTTCCATGGCCCCTTCGAGGCTACTCAGGATGGCGTTTTTTACTTCCTGCAGATGGGCTCCAGCGAGTGCCGTGCTATGGACGAGCGCGCCCTGGCGTTCCTTAAGACGCATACCGATACGCTGATGGTGCTCGATGCCAAGGAGTACGGTATGGAAGCCGTGCCGGCGAGCGTCCGTGCCTATCTGGACCCGGTGCTGTTCTACGCCATGAACTGCGAGCTGCGTGCTGCACGCGGCAAGGTGTTTGATCACGATCCCGATTTCCGTCGCTATATGGGTGTTGTCGAGTACTAGAAGGAGCAAAGGCCATGGCATTTAACGTTAACGCGCTCGGATTTGGCGACAACGTCGTCGATCGCTACGAGCATATCCACACCATGTATCCCGGCGGCAATGCGGTGAACTTCGCCGTTTATGCCAAGAAATGCGGTGCCGCACGCTCCGCATACATGGGCATTTTTGGCAATGATGCCGCTGCCGAGCATGTCATTGCAAGCCTCGAGGATGAGGGTATCGAGCTTGACAAGTGCGAGCAGATGATTGGCGAGAACGGAGCGGCTCGCGTGACCGTCGTTGACGGTGACCGTGTCTTCCTCGGCTCCAACGAGGGCGGTATCCGTGGCGATGCGCGCTATGTCCTCGATCGCTTTGACCTTTCGTACATGAAGCAGTTCGATGTGGTTCATTCGGGCAACTATTGCTTTACCGAGCGCGAGCTGCCCAAGCTGAAGGCTGCGGGCGTCACGGTCTCTTTTGACTTTTCGGACGACTCCACCGACGAGTACTACGAGCAGATTGCGCCCTACGTCGATTTCGCTTTCTTTAGTGCGGCGGATGCCGCAAGTGAGGACGAGATTCGCGAGCGTCTGGCATGGGTGAAGGGCCTGGGTCCGCGTTTTGTGTCGGCTACGGCGGGCGCCGAGGGCTGCATTGCTTACGACGGCGAGCGTTATTACCGCCAGCTGGCTAAACCGGTAACGGACATGAAGGACACCATGGGGGCGGGCGACTCGTTCCTCACCTCGTTTTTGATGTGCTATCTCGATTCCGCCAAGCGTGGTGAGGATGGCGCCGAGGCTATCGAGCGCGCGCTCGACTTTGCTGCCGGGTTTGCCTCGACCGTGTGCGGCATGGAAGGTTCTTGGGGCCACGGAGCACCAATCGTCGAATAGCTTAAGAAAGTGTACGGCGGTCTGGCTATGTGGCCTTGGACAGCCGATGCAAAACAATAAGCGAAACGCGAAAAGGGGGCTCGCCATGTGGTGGGTCCCCTTTTGAACATTGGAGAAGACCATGGGTATTAAAGCGTGCGCAGCTGGTTTTTGCTGTGCGGACGTCTATCAAAACATCGGCGTGTTCTATCCGACTGGTAATGGCATTGACTGGGGTATCCATCTTGCACGAATGGGCGTTTCGGTATCCGCCGTGTCGGTTGTCGGCAAGGACGAGTACGGAGACAAGATGAGGGAGGCGCTGGCCGCTGAGGGGTTCGATATCTCACATCTGCGGGTGGAGGATGGCGACACCTCGGTGATGCTCATGGCGTTGAAAGACGGCGTCGATCGCGTGCATCTCGAGGCAATCGATGGCGTAATGGAGACATATCGACCGAATGAAGACGACCGGGCGTTTATCCTAGAGCATGACATCATTCATACCGACCTGTTTGGCAATTGTTTGGACCTCCTGCCCGAGTGGCATGATGCGGGCAAGACGGTGGTTATGGACTTCTCAGTGTTCAGCCAGGATCCCGAATATGCCTGCGAGGCTCATTTTCCTTACGTAGACTATGCGTTCATGTCGTTTGAAGAGGACACTCCGGAGCTACGTGATTGGGTACGTCACGTACAGAAGTTGGGACCGCGCGTTGCGGTTGCCACGCTTGGCGAGAAGGGGAGCATTGCCTATGACGGTGAGCGCTTCTATGAGTGCGGGATCGTACCGGCGGAGAAGGTCGTTAATACCGTGGGTGCCGGCGACTCGTATATTGCCGGGTTTACCAAGGGCGTGATCGATGGCCTTGATATTCCGGCGTGCATGAAGGCGGGCGCTGAGCTGTCGTCCCGAGTGATTGGTTCGTTTGAGCCGTACTAGGGTCAAACGCCTGGAAAGGAGTACGAAATGGTTATCGACATGTTGGTTCAGCCCATGCTCTACAGCGAGATTTGTACGCCGGGTGATGAGCCTGATGGATTCGGTTTTTGGTCACGAGAATTTGGTATGGGGCATATGGGCCCCATGGATTGGGATGAGCTTCAAGTCGAGATGGACGTCTGCGATGTGCAGAAGAGTGTGCTCATGCCACTCGATGTAACCACGGCATGCGGAGGGCATTTTGGCACCAATGACCAGATCGCCATGCTGGTTGCCGCGCATCCCGATCGTCTGTGGGGATTTGCGAGCGTAGATCCGCAGGTGAGCGGTGCCGCAGGCGAATTGGAGCGCGCCTTTACTGAGTTGGGGGCAAAGGGGCTTTGCCTGCATCCGGCAAAGCAGGGTTTTGCCCCCGATGATGCCGTGGCCGAGCCGCTTTACGAGCTGTGCGAGCGCTATAACAAGCCGGTGGTTTTCCATGCCGGTATGTCTTGGGAGCCGGGTGCAGAGCTCTCGCGCAGTAACCCGCTTGCATTTGAGCACACAATCGCAACGCATCCAAATGTGCGTTTTAGTTTGACCCACTTTGGCTGGCCCTGGGTGCGCGAGACCGTGGCGATGCTGCTCAAGTATCCCAACTGCTACACGGACACCTCTATCACTTACATCGATTCGCCCGAGGAGATGATGCAGCGTCTTTTCACGGTCGATATGGGGCCGCTGTGGTATGAGCGCGCGCTATCGCATCAAGTGATGTTCGCCAGCAATACGCCGCGCTTCCGTGCGTTCAAACTCAAGCGGGCGCTCGATACCGTGTCCATGCGCGATGATGCGCGAGAAAGGCTCTACTGGGGTAATGCCCTGCGTTTTCTTGAAGGGGATGAGTGAACATGGTGACGCTCGAGACATTGAGCTATCTATCGACTGCTCCGGACCAGTTCATCGATATTACCGAAGACGTGCACGCTGCCATCGAGCGCAGCTCGGTGACCAATGGCTTGGCAGCGATTATTTTGTCGCATACGACCTGCGGAATCGTGGTAAACGAGGGGCTGCCCTGCGTGGAGACGGATCTTATGGAGACGCTTGATCGCATCGCCCCACTCGATGCCCCCTATGCACATGCACACTTCCTGCCGAGCTATGGAGCTACCGGCAACAACTCCTGTGGACATATCAAGAGCATGATTTGTGGAAACAGTTGCTTCTTTCCCGTCCAAGATGGCCACATCGTGTGCGGAGGTGCCCAGAACATCTATCTTGCGGAGTTTGACGGCCCGCAGAAGCGAAAAGTGTACGTCGAGGTGCTGGGGGAGTAACGTCCCTGCAATAACCCTATGAAGGAGCACGTTATGTCGTTTCTGACCTCGATGTTCAAGACCGAAAAGCCGGTTATCGGAATGCTGCACCTGCGTCCTCTGCCGGGCGATCCACTGTATTACCCGGGCGGAAGCGTGTCGCAGGTCGTGGAAGCCGCCAAGCGCGATCTCGAAGCGTTGCAGCAGGGCGGTGTCGATGGCATTTTGATTACCAATGAGCTCTCGATGCCCTATGAGCAGCACGTTTCTCCCTCAACCCTTGCATCGATGGGCTATGTAATCGGGGCTCTGTCCCATGATTTGTCGACCCCTTGGGGAGCTGAGGCTATTTACGATGGTGATGCCACAATCGAGCTGTGCGCTGCCGTCGATGCGCAGTTCACGCGCTGCAATTTTTGCGGTGCCTGGGCCGGTGATCTCGGGCTGATTAACCGAGATTTCGCTCACACCATGCGTCGTAAGGCGGCGCTGCGCCTGGACGACCTCAAGCTTTTTCACTTCATCACGAGCGAGGGAGAGGTTTATCTCAACGACCGCACGACTGCGGACATTGCCGATTCACTTCTCTTTAATTGCCTACCGGATGCGATGGTCATCGGCGGTTCGGCTGCCGGTCGTGGCGCTTCGGGCGAGCTTGCCGATGAGGTCCGCGAGCGTGTTGGCGAAGTACCCGTGGTATGTGGCACCGGTTGTCGCGAAAATACCGTGGCTGACGTATTTGCTCACTACGATGGCGCGTTTGTCGGCACGTGCTTAAAGCGCGACGGAAAGCTGGATGCCCCGGTTGATGTTGAGCGGGTAGTTCGTTTTATGGCTGCCGCTCGTGCGGCGCGAGGGGAGTAGGCACCTATGGCGTTCTATCTGGGTATTGATATTGGGACAAGCGCCTCTAAAGGCGTTTTAATCGATGATCGATGCAACATCGTTTGCCAAGCCTCTTGTGGACACGAGACGGACAACCCGCGTGATGGATGGTACCAGCATGATGCGGAGGCAGTTTGGTGGGGCGATTTTTGCCGCTTGTCGCGCGAGCTGGTGGTGCGATCGGGGGTTAATGCGGCGCAGATCGGATGCGTGGGCCTTTCCGCATTGGGTTGCGACTGCGTACCGGTCGATACCGAGTGCAACGCGCTGGCGCCCGCGATTTTATATGGAGTCGATGCACGCTCGAAGCCGCAGATTGACGAGCTTCTTTCCGAATATGGGTCAGATCGCGCACGCGAGCTTTTCGGGCACGATCCCTGTTCGTCAGATATTGCTCCAAAGATCTTGTGGTTTAAGGAGAATATGCCCGAGGTGCACGAACGTGCCGCGAAGTTCCTGACGGCGTCATCGTTTCTGTGCGCGAAGTTGACGGGGCGTTTTACGGTGGACCGTTATTTGGCGGAGGATTTTCTTCCCCTATACGATCGCTACACTTGGAAGGTTGATGCTCGGGAATGTGCTCGTTTCTGCCGGCCTGACCAGATGGCGGAGGTAATGTCGGCTACCGATATTGCCGGGGTGATTACGCAGCGTGCGGCTGAGGCGACGGGGCTCGCGGCAGGGACACCTGTCTTGGTGGGAACGGGCGACTCTGGTGCCGAGGCCATTTCGACGGGTGTATTTCGTCCCGGCGATATGATGGTTCAGTTGGGGAGCACGGCGTATTTCATCTACTTAGCTGATCATATGGTCGATGATGCTCGCCTGTGGCCAGGGACGTTTATCATTCCCGGAACTTACGGGATCTGCGCGGGGACCAATACAGCGGGTGCACTCACATCGTGGTTGCGCCAAGAGCTGTATCGCGACGCCGTAGAGGCCGAGGGCCACGGTGGCCCCGATGCGTATTCGGTTATGGCGCATGATGCCGCCGATGTGGCGCCGGGTGCCGATGGGCTCCTGTGTCTGCCGTACTTTGCGGGGGAGCGTACTCCGCTCAACGATACCGAGGCGCGTGGCGTCTTCTTTGGCCTGACCGGAAGGCATACGCGAGCCCATATGGTTCGCGCCGCCTTGGAAGGCGTCGCGTATACCGTTGCATCCCATGTCGACATTATCGAGCGAGAGCATGGACTGCCAATTGGGCGCATTATGCTTGTCGGAGGTGGAACCAAGAATCCAGTTTGGATGCAAGCTATCGCCGACGTATGCGGGCGCGAGGTCTCGGTTGCCAAGGTTACGGTGGGCGCATGCTTCGGTGATGCCATCATGGCAGCTCTCGCAGGTGGCGCCTATGCATCATGGGATGAACTCGCCCAAGTCCTTGGCGTTGCGCAAACAATCGTGCCCGATATGGCTGCCCACGAGTTATATGCGTCGCGCCGCCATATCTTTGACGAATTGTATGCACGCAACCGTGATCTCATGCATGAATTGGTGTAATGCTGCCGAATTGTACTGTCTTTCAATAGGGACTGCGTTGTGCGATTCGCATGCCCCTTGGCATTTTTGCCACAGGGGTTAGCGAAGGTCAAAAACAGAGTGCGCATTTGCTAAAACTGCCGACTCGATGCGCTTTGCATCACAGTTTTTGAGTGAGGCAATGCGCATCGAGGTCCTTGTGAGCGATGTGATGAGCGACTGCGCGCTTGTTTCCGTGTTTGGCTCGGCCGGCGCATCGGTCTCGAGCAGTAGACGGTCGAGTGGAATCTGTCGGGCATATTCGCGTCCTCGTCTAGATGCGAGCATACGCTCGTTCACGGAGAAATAGCAGCCTGCGTTTCGCGCGCGGACGAGTTCGTCCGAAGTACCGCTAAACCAGTGGAAGATGATAGCGGGGGAGTCGGGGTTTGGGATGAGTAGTCCATGCGATTCGAGGACGTCCAGTGCGGCTCCTGCTGAACGAACGGCGTGAATTGATATCACGCGCCCGGCAAGAGGATGCTGCACGAGTGTATCGCAGAGCCGGTCAAATGCCTGTATTTGAAGTGGTTCGCTTCCGGCAAAGCGCGCGGAAAAGTCGAGTCCCACCTCGCCGATATAGTGCTCGTGGGCAGCAACTTCGCAAAGCAGATTGACTTCGGCAGGACCGCAGCGGCCGTCGGCGAGCCACCAGGGATGGAGGCCGATACCCTTGATGACGGTAGGAGGGCGACGGGTTCGTCCATGTGCGTTAGCGAAGTCGCGTGGATCGACGCCGCAATCAAATAGACCCAAGCCCAGCGCCGTTGCCTCATCGGCAACGGCGTCCGGGTGAGCCATTAAATCAAGATGGCAGTGTGCATCAAATAACCGGGGCTCCATCTCGGCGCGCTCCGCTAGTCTAGGCGCTGGCCATCGGAGCGTACGCGCTCAGCGCCGCGGCCGCTGATCTGGCGGATAACCTCGCCGGCAATCATCTGACCCATGATGGGCGGCATAAAGCTGGCGGTTCCGAGCTCGGTACGCTCGTGGATGTTGGAAGGGTCGCGGGGCTGTGTCTTAACCGATTCCTCGCAGCTAAACAGCACATGAAGACTTTTGATGCCGCGCTTCTTGCACTCTTTGCGCATGATGCGGCTCATGGGATCGCGGACCGTTTCGAAAATGTCGGCAAAGCGCAGGCACTCGGGATGCAGCTTGTTGCCGCCGCCCATGGAGCTCACCAGGCGAATGTCGTGGTCCTGAGCATATTTGGCAACTGCGAGCTTGGCGGAGATGGTGTCGATGGCGTCGATGACGTAGTCGATCTTGCCATCCGTCTGCTCCAGAACGCTCGCGAAGAACCCGTCAATGTTGTCGCTCAACAGGTATTCGGTGCGTTTGATGACGGTGGCGGCAGGGTTGATGTCGTGGATCATAGCCTCCATAACGTCCACTTTGCGCTTGCCGATGGTGCTATGAAAGGCAATGGCCTGACGGTTAATGTTGCTGGGCGCGATGATGTCTTTATCCAGAATTACGAAATGGCCAATGCCGCCGCGGGCAAGTGCCTCGCAGCAGTTAGAGCCCACGCCTCCGCAGCCGAGCACCAGCACCGTGGCGTTGGCGAGTTTATCGAGTGCCTCGCGGCCCATGATGATTTCGAGCTTGGTGTCGCGCGTCTCGATGGGTGAAGCGGCTACGGTTTCGGTCATAAACATCCTCCGATGGGGAAGCGAATCGTGTTTTAGCTATCGCCATTATAGGTATTATCGCGATTCCATTTGAACCCTTGGGGTTTTGTTGAAATGAGGCGGGGATTCTCATAAGATGAAACAGATGGCACCCGTTGCAGCGGGTTGGCCAACTCCCAAACACGTTTGTAGCGTGAGAAGTGGCCGTCTTCGCATTACGCGAAGGCGGCTATTTTTTGAGTACAAGATTAGATAGTTAGACAAACATCTAAATATCGAGTAGAGTGTGCGCGTCATGAGGGGTGCTGAGAGGAGGTCCTATGCCGGGAGAGGGTTTTAAAGCGCTGGCCGATCCTACGCGGCGGCGTATTTTGGAACTGCTGCGCGAGGGCAATCGCACGGCCGGGGAGCTTGCCGAGCATTTTGACATCAGCAAGCCGTCGTTGAGCCATTACTTGGCGACGCTCAAAAACGCCGGGTTGGTGACCGACGAACGTCATGGCCAAAACATCGTATACAGCTTAAACACCACCGTCATGCAGGACTTGATCGGCTGGTTTATGGGCTTTACAGACACTGAAGGTGATAAGGATGAATAATGAAAACAAGGGAATTCACGCCACGGGGGTATCTCCGCGCGTGTGGGTCATGCTTGTTGTGGTCTGCGCTATTAATGTTGCTGCGCACCTCATGGTGATGCCGAGCTTGCCTGCGCAGATTCCCACGCACTGGGGCGCGAACGGCGCCGTCGACGGTTGGGGTCCTAGCTGGATGGCCTCCGCGCTCGGCGTGCTGCCTCTGGCGCTTCTCGCAATGTTCTGCGTGGTGCCGCGCATCGACCCCAAAGGTGAGGCATATCGAACCTCGGGCAAGTTCTACCAGGGCTTCGTAATCGCCTTCACCTTGTTCATGTGCGCCATAAGCTGGCTGGGAGAGCTTACGGTCTGGGGCGTGGTGCCGGCGGTCGGTTCGGTTAACGTGCTGATTTCCGGTGTTGTCGGTTTGCTGTTCATCGGCGTAGGCAACTACTTGCCGCGTGTGAAGCAGAACTATACGCTCGGTATCAAGACACCCTGGGCGCTTGCCGATCCCGAGAACTGGCGCCGTACGCAGCGTTTTGGCGGCGCCTGCTTTATGGTGCTGGGTATTGGCCTGATTGTGATGGGCGTGGCAGGCAGCGTGCTTTCGAGTGAAGTCGTCGCCGCGGTGATTGCGGTTCTGGCGTTTGGTTCGGTTGGAGCCGTCTACGTCTACTCGTATCTGTTGTGGCGCAAATCGCAGCGAGCCGCTCGTTAAGGTTGCGGAAAACTAGCGTACGCAGTTCATAGTATGTTCCGGGGGACTTTTCCCAGGTAGTATTAGGGGGTGTGGGCAACCATGACCCTTTTTCGTTACGTTTCAGAGCAGGTTCCCTCATTTCGTTTCCACTAAAGCGAATCAAGAATAGGGAAACAGCAGGTAGAAAGGATAGAACAGACATATGGCGGAGTTTATCTACCAGATGTATCAGGCTCGCAAGGCCCATGGCGACAAGGTGATCCTTGACGACGTGACCCTGAGCTTCTACCCCGGTGCCAAGATCGGCGTCGTGGGTCCCAACGGCATGGGCAAGTCGACCCTGCTCAAGATCATGGCCGGCATCGAGGAGGTCTCCAACGGCGATGCCAGGCTCACCCCCGGCTACACCGTGGGCATCCTGCAGCAGGAGCCGCCGCTCGACGATGACAAGACCGTCATCGAGAACGTGCGCATGGCGTTTGGCGATATGATCGCCAAGGTCGATCGCTTCAACAAGATCGGCGAGGAGATGTGCGACCCGGATTGCGACATGGATGCCCTCATGGCCGAGATGGGCAAGCTCCAGGACGAGATCGATGCCGCCGATGGCTGGGATATCGATTCCAAGCTCGGCCAGGCCATGGACGCCCTGCAGCTGCCCGATTCCGACATGCCGGTCAACGTGCTTTCCGGCGGCGAGCGCCGTCGCGTGGCCCTGTGCAAGCTGCTGCTCGAGGCTCCCGACCTGCTGCTGCTCGACGAGCCCACGAACCACCTGGACGCCGAGTCGATCCTGTGGCTCGAGCACTTCCTGCACAACTACCAGGGCGCGGTGCTTGCCGTCACGCACGATCGCTACTTCCTGGATAACGTTGCCGAGTGGATCTGCGAGGTCGACCGCGGTCACCTTTATCCCTACAAGGGCAACTATTCCACGTATCTGGAGACCAAGGCCGCGCGTATCGAGGCACAGGGCAATCGTGACGCCAAGCTCGCCAAGCGCATGGAGGCCGAGCTCGAGTGGGTGCGCAGCTCGCCCAAGGCTCGCCAGGCAAAGAACAAGGCCCGTCTGGCTCGCTACGAGGAGATGGAGGCCGAGGCCCGCGCAAGCCAGAAGCTCGACTGGACCGACATCCGCATCCCTGTGGGCCCGCGTTTGGGCAACAAGGTGCTCGAGGCCCATCATCTGCACAAGGAGTTCGATGGCCGCGTGCTCATCGATGACCTTTCGTTCACCCTGCCGCGCAACGGCATCGTGGGCGTCATCGGCCCCAACGGTGTCGGTAAGACCACGCTGTTCAAGACGATTGTGGGTCTGGAGCCGCTGACTTCGGGCGAGCTTGAGGTGGGCGAGACCGTCAAGATCTCCTATGTCGACCAGAACCGTTCCGGCATCGACCCCGATAAGAACCTATGGGAGGTCGTCTCGGACGGCCTGGACCACATGATGGTCGGCGAGACCGAGGTTCCGAGCCGCGCTTATGTGGCGAGCTTTGGCTTTAAGGGCCAGGACCAGCAGAAGCGCGCTGGCGTACTTTCCGGTGGCGAGCGCAACCGTCTGAACCTGGCGCTCACGCTCAAGCAGGGCGGCAACCTGCTGCTCCTCGACGAGCCTACGAACGACCTCGACGTCGAGACGCTGTCCTCGCTCGAAGCGGCGCTGCTCGAGTTCCCGGGCTGCTCGGTGGTCATTAGCCATGACCGTATGTTCCTGGACCGCGTCGCCACGCACATTCTGGCGTGGGAAGGCACCGACGAGAACCCGGGCAACTGGTATTGGTTCGAGGGCAACTTCGAGGCCTATCAGGCCAACCGCATCGAGCGCCTGGGCGAGGACGCGGCCCAGCCGCATCGTATCCACCGTAAGCTGACGCGCGACTAGATCGTTACGCGGTTTTCCAAACCGCGTAACTGCTCGACGCTGCGCAGGTCGCAAGCACCCCATCTTGCCGTTCAAGCCGTCGCTCGCGTACCGAAGTACGCGTCGCTCCTCTTTCACGGCAACCTGGGGCACTTGCGGCCCGCTCGCTGTTGGTTACGCAACATCAACAAATAAAAACGGCCCAAATCCTGATTTGGATTTGAGCCGTTTGTCGTTACTGCTCGGGTTCTTCGACTTTATCGATGGCCCAGGTGGATCCGAGGCCACCGGTGGTGTTGCGGCGGACGCGCACGGTAACTTCGTGGCGCTCGCCGGCCTGCGTGTAGCGCAGGGGGAAGCTTGCGCGGTTTCGCGCGGCCTCGATGGTACCGCGCTCGCGGGCGATCCAGTAGTACTCGCCGACGATGCCGAGGGTGTCGGCGCCGTAGGGGAGATAAGTCGACAGCTGGTGCAGCAGCGGACTAGGGCAGAAGACCTCGGTCGCGAAATCGATGGGGAAGTCCCCGGGGATGGTCGGTGCTGCGGGAGCGGGGGCC
>DXLY01000026.1:12524-22566 GCA_019414465.1 Collinsella sp. | reverse complement strand
TGAGGCTAACGCTTCGCTGGATGCCGAGGGCAGGCTTGTTCGCGGCGATGTCGATGTCGCTGATAATGCTTCGCCCTCAACTGTGCCCGGTCCTGCCGACCCCGAGCCCGATGCGTTTGAGCTCGTGTATCCCCAGGCGGTGGGCGTGCGCATGGGCACCTGCCCGTATCCGGAGCGCGATTCGTACAGCTACTCGTCAATTGCTGCGGCGCTGCATGCCGAGTCCGAGGACCGTGCCGTCGAGGCACACGTGCCCATGGACGAGGCCAGCGATGATGCGGAGTCGGATGGTTCCGAGATGACGGATGCAGACGTGGCCGCCGTTGAGCCCGCCGGCAACCCCATGGCCTTGGGTTCGGCCTTCCATGCCGCCTGCCAGTGGCTCATCGAGATGGGTGCCGATGCGCTGTCCTCTGAGCGTGCCGATGCGCTGGCGCGTCTGTGGTGCCTGACGCCGGAGCAGCGCGAACGCTTCGACGCTGCCCTGGACCGCTGGCTCAAGTCGGCTGTTCGTGCCGATCTGCTCGCGTGGCCGTGCGTTCGCGCCGAGGTGCCGTTCTTTTCGCTGGGCTGCGAGGACGAGGACATCGCTCGCTACGGTGCATATGCCGAGGGCGCCATCGACGCTTTGGCGACGAACCCGGCGGATTCGTCACGCGCGCTGGTCATCGACTACAAGACGGGCGGCACGCCGGACGAGACGCCGGAACAGCTGCGGGAGAAGCACGCCCTGCAGGCGCGCGTCTACGCCGATGTTCTGCACAAGGCGGGCTTTGAGGCCGTGACCGTCAAGTTCGTCCGCGTGGAGCAGGCCGATCCCGCCAACCCCTGCGAGCCCCAGGTGGTCACCTACAACCTCTAACCCTCAACAACCTGCGGTGGAATACGGACTGTTTTGGCCAAAAAAGCCGCCAAACAGTCCGTATTTCATCGCAACTCAGTAGGAGCCGTGTGGGTTTGGCTAGGTTCGGGTGCTGTCCGTGCCGTGGGGTAAAATCGTTCAGTCAGAACACGAACCCGCATCGGAGCTCATCACATGGCATTCGTCCATCTGCACAATCACACTGTCTTCTCCATGCTCGACGGCGCAACCCGTATCCAGGATATGGTCAACCGTGCCGTTGAGCTTGGCATGCCCGCCGTGGCCATTACCGACCACGGCTACATGTACGGCGTACCCGACCTGGCGCTGGCCTGCGACGCCGTCAACCACAACACGCCCGAGTACAAAACCTGGAGCCACGACAAGGCCTTCCTGGAAAAGGACCGCTGCGACGAGCTGGTGGAGCCCGATCCCGAGGCAAACCCGCGCGAGCATGCCCAGTATGTGAAGGACATGGCCATGTGGGACGAGAAGGGCAACATCGACGAGCTCAAGCCGCCCCTGGTCATTAAGCCCATCTTTGGCTGCGAGGTTTACTTTACGCCGGACGAGACCCTTGCCCGCGACCATAAGCCCGAGCTTTATCACATGATCCTTCTGGCCAAAGACCAGGAGGGCTACGTCAATCTGATGCAGACGGTCTCCGAGGCCGCCGTGCAGGGCTTTTACTACAAGCCCCGCGTGACGCTCGACAACCTGCGCCGCCATGCCAAGGGCATGATCTGCACGAGCGCCTGCATCGCGGGCATCATTCCCAAATACATCGACCGCGGTGACATGGAGGGCGCCATCAAGTGGGCCGAGACCTTCCGCGACACCTTCGAACCTGGCGACTTTTATATCGAGATCCAGGAACACGGCATCACCACCGACAATGGCCTGACCGACGAGCAGATGGACCGCACGCTCATCGATATCGCCAAGCAGGTGGGCGTCAAGGTCATTGCCACCAACGATTTCCACTACCTGCGCCGCGAGGACGCGCCGGTGCAGGACGTCATCATGTGCATTGGCATGAACGCCAAGGTCGACGACCCCAACCGCATGCGCATGACCGGCTCGGAGTTTTATATGAAGACCGAGGAGGAGATGCGGGCGATGTTCCCGTATTGCCCCGAGGCCTGCGACAACACGCTCGAGATCGCCGACAAGTGCTACGTAGAGCTGGACTGGGACTCCATCATCCTGCCGCGCTTCCCGCTGCTCGACCCCGGTGAGACACACGAGAGCCAGTTCCGCCGCGAGTGCGAGAAGGGCCTGCGCCAGCACTACGGTGACGACTGGGCCACGCGCGAGATCGGTGGCGTCAACATCAAAGAGCGCTTTGAGTACGAATACAAGGTCATCTGCGACAAGGGCTTTGCCGCCTACTTTTTGATCGTCGCCGAGTACGTGCAATGGGCCAAGGACAACGGCATCGGCGTCGGCCCCGGCCGTGGCTCGGCCGCCGGCGCTATCGTCGCCTACGCCATGAACATTACCGCGTTCGATCCGCTCGAGAACGGCCTGATGTTCGAGAGGTTCCTGTCCCCGCAGCGTACCGAGATGCCCGATATCGATATGGACTTCGACGATGAGCGGCGCCTCGAGGTCGTGGAGCACGTTCGCCAGCTCTACGGCCCCGAGAAGGTCACCCACGTCATCACCTACTCGACCATTAAGGCCAAGCAGGCCATCAACGACGCCGCTCGCGTCCTGGACTACCCGGTCTACATGGGCCAGCGTCTGTCCAAGATGGTCTCGAGCGACCCCAAGGTCAAGCTCAAGCAGGTGCTCGAAAAGCAACCCGGCAAAGAGGACCTGTTTAACCCCGATTTTGCCGAGGCATATAAAAAGGACGACGACGCCCGCCGCATCATCGACACGGCGCTCTCAATCGAGGGCCTCACCCGTGGCGAGGGCGTGCACGCGTGCGCCGTTCTGATCTGCCGCGACCCCGTCAACGAGCACGTGCCCACCAAGCTCGACACCAAGGGCGGCGTCGAGATTACCCAGTACGAGGGTCATACCGTTGCCGACATGGGCCTGCTCAAGATGGACTTCTTGGGCCTGCGCACGCTGACTGTTATCTCCAAGGCCAAGGCAAACATCAAAAAGAACTTCGGCATCGACATCAAAGAGGAAGAGATTCCTTTTGACGACCCCGAGATCTTTAAGCTCATGGGTTCCGGCCACACCGCCGGCGTCTTCCAGGTCGAGTCCGCAGGCATGACGGCCACGATCAAGAACATGAAGCCCACCGAGTACAAGCACGTCGTAGCATTGATCGCCCTGTACCGCCCGGGCCCGCTGGGCGCCGGCATGGTTTCGTCCTACATCAACCGTATGAACGGCAAGGAGCCGGCGGTCTCCTACGACGACCGCCTGGACGACATCCTGGGCGAAACCTACGGCACCATGGTCTACCAGGAGCAGGTTATGCTCATCTCCGTCGAGATGTGCGGCTTCTCCAAGGGCGAATCGGACTCGCGTATCCGTAAGCCCGTGGCTAAGAAGAAAATCAAGCTGCTCACGTCGACGGTGCTCCACTGGGAGGATGGCTCCGACGAGACCACCTACGACCACTGGATGAACGGCGCCATCAAGAACAACTATACGCGCGAGGTCGCCCAGAAGATTTGGGACGATGTTCTCGAGTTCGCGTCCTACGCCTTCAACAAGTCGCACTCCGCCGGCTACGCCATTCTGGTTATGCAGACGGCGTGGCTCAAGGCGCACTATCCGCACGAGTACATGGCGGCCGTTCTGACGTCCTATACGGGCAAGACCGACAAGATCGTTCACTACGTCTCGGCGTGCCGTCACGACGGCATCCCCGTGCTGTCGCCAGATGTCAACGAGTCGGGTACCGAGTTCACGGCTACCAAGGAGGGCGTGCGCTTTGGTCTGGCCGGCATCCGCGGCGTGGGCACCGGCGTGGCGCAGGCGATTATCGCCGAGCGCGAGGCGGGCGGCCCGTTTAAGACGCTGCACGACTTTGTCGAGCGCGTGGACTCCAGCCAGGCCAACCGTCGCGTGATCGAATCGCTCATCAAGGCAGGCGCCTTTGACTCCACGGGGTATCCGCGTCGCCAGATGATGCACTTTGTGGACAAGAACAACCCCGAGAACATCATCGATGCCGCGGTAAAGCGCCAGAAGGATCGCGCGAGCGGCCAGACGTCGTTCTTCGATATGTTTGGCGACGTTGAGGGCTCGGGCTTTGAGGTGAGCGTGCCCGATCCGGATGGCCAGGAATGGGACCGCCACCTCAAGTTGAGTCAGGAGAAGGAGGTTCTGGGCATCTATGTCTCGGACCACCCGCTGCGCCCGTTTGAGTATGCACTAGCCAAGGCGCGTGACTTCTCGTTCTCGCAGATCGACACCGGCTACGAAGTTCAGAATCCTACGGGCGGCACCATCAACCAGGAAATTCCCGAGGGCAAGGCGCTGTGGTGGGCCGGCATGGTCTCGAGCGTGTCCAAGCGCGTGACCAAAAACGGTGACCCCATGGGCATCGTGCAGCTCGAGGACATGGAAGGCGAGGCCACCGTCGTCGTGTTCCCCAAGACCTACAAGGAGGCCGAGGGGTACCTGTACGGCGAGGTCGATCCCGAGACCGGCGCGCAGCTGTCCGATGCCTTTGTGCGCATTAAGGGCAAGCTCGAGCGCTCGGACCGCGGCGACCAGATCATCGCGCAGGAGATCGTGCCGCTCGAGCTTAACGAGGAGAACAACAAGCCCAAGGTGTTTGAGGTCATGGTGCCCAACAGCCGCTTTAGCCAGGGCAATATGGCGCGTCTTGCCACGGTGCTTACCGCCAACCCGGGCGGCGACCGCGTGGAGATCTTTATCGAGCAGGTGGACGGGCGCGTGCTACGTGCCGAGGTGCCGGCCAAGGTCAACGCGCGCTCGATTCCGCTGCTGGCCGAGGCAAAGGCGATTGTGGGTAACCAGGGTCGCGTGACGGTTATCTAAGCTACCCCGGGTGAGATTGGAGGAAGTGATGGCGCAGGGGACGTTTGTGCAGGCGCTTCGCAAAGAGGCGGCGTTGAGCGGCACCTTTATGAAGGGCCGCTCGCTCATGCTCAACGGCGCCGTGCTGTCGATTGAGGACAGCGGCTCGCGCTTCTCCAAAAACGTGACGGTTGAGGGCTCGGTGCGCGGCTCGCGCGGCGACCTGTACAAGACGCGCGTGGCGCTCGATATGGACGAGCACGAGGTTATCGACTACGACTGCGACTGCCCCGCCGCATACCGCTATCCCGGTATGTGCAAGCACGCCATCGCCACAGCGCTGGCGTACCTGGACACCAGCGGCATTGAGCCTGTTGAGGGGCTGCGCACGCCGGTTCGCACGTTTACGGCGCAGCCGAAACAGCCCGCGCGCGCCGCGTCCGCCGCGCCGGCCGTCAACCCCAACTTTCCCTTCCCGGCGCCCGTCCCCACGAGCCCGAGCCTTGTGGCGGCGCTTTCCGATCTTTCGGACGCGCGCATGGATGAGCTGGCGAGCATGCGCCGCAAACTTGCCGGTGCCGTTGATCCCGACGCCCCCAAAGCGGCGTTGGAGCCCTCGTTGGTGCCGTACTACAATCCGCTGTTCGCTGACCGCTTTAGCTGGGCGCTCGAGTTCCGCATTCGCTGTGGATCGGTCTCCTACGTGGTCAAGGACATCGACGGCATGGCCGATGCCTACGTGCGCGGCGGCACGTTCTCCTATGGCAAGAAGCTCACGTTTGTCCATTCACCTGAGGCCTTTGACGAAACATCGACAAAGCTGCTCAACCTTGTTGTGACGACAGTTGCCTATCTCGATGACATCACAAGCTCGCGTTCGGCGTCGTACGACTTTGCCCGCAGCGGTTTTGTTGCCGAGCGTCAGTTGCCGCTGTCCGAGCATAGCATCGTATATGTGCTGGACCTGCTGCGCGGCCAGACCATCTCTTTTGAGCCCGCCTGGTCGCGGGGGACGACGACGCGTCGCACCTACGACGTGGCGGTTGAGCTGTCTCCGCAAGGGGAGGACGAGGCGTCCGCTAAGCGCCCACCACTTCTTGCCGCCAAAATCGCGCCGGCGGCTGGTGGTAGCTATGACCTGCGCCTGCCCGCCGATATGTACTGCTTTGCGTCGGGCGATGCCGCCTACTTGGTTGACACGCGCCGCGCGCGCCGTACCGACGCTGCATTTGCTCAGCATGCCGCACCTTTTTTGTCGCGCTTGCTGCCGTGCCGCACGCCCGCCCATATTGCCGCCGAGCAGGTGGGTGAGTTCTGCCGTATGGCGCTGCCCATTTTGCGCGACTATACCGACCTCACCGCGCCCGCCGCGCTCGATACTGTGGCACCCGAGGCGAGCTTTGCCATGGCAATCGGCGTCGACGATGGTCTTGTGACCTGCAAAATTACGGTTACCTACGGCGATTGGTCGGCTGATCTCTTTAGTCTTGGTGCTCCGGGCAGTCCTTTCGAAGAGCAACGCCCCGGCGTTCCGCCCCGCGATACGCTGGCGGAGTTTCGCGTTATGGACACGGCTGCCATGTACTTCGATTTCTACGAGGGCGGCCTGGCGTTTGAGGAGCGCGATGACGAGAGCCTGTTCCACTTGCTGACCGAGGGCCTGTCTGCCCTGTCCGAGCTGGGCGAGGTCATGCTCAGCGACCGTCTGCGCCAGATTTCGGTCCGCCCTGCGCCCAAGCTCTCGGTGCGCGCGACCGTCAAGAGTAGCCTGCTCGATGTCGAACTGGGCGCGAGCGGCCTTTCGGCGGCAGATCTTGCCATCTATCTGGACTCGTACAAGCGCCACCAGACGTTCGCGCGCCTGACGTCCGGCGACATCGTGCGCCTGGATGAGGGAGCGCGTGCCGCGTTTGGTCTTGCCGAGGACCTAGGCGTCGATGCCGTCGACCTGCTCGACGGCGTGTCGCTTCCCGCGTCGAGTACCCTTTTTGTCGATAGCATGCTCGCACGCACGCCGGCGCTCGAGGCCGATCGCGACGCTGCGTTCCGCCGCACCGTCGAGCGCCTGGACACGCTCGGCAAGATGGACTTTACGGTGCCGGCATCGCTCAAGGCAACGATGCGCGGCTACCAGGTCGACGGATACCAGTGGCTCGGCTCGCTCGAACACCTGGGCCTTGGCGGCATCTTGGCCGACGACATGGGCCTGGGCAAAACGCTCCAGATGATCGCGCATATCCTGGCGCGCGTGGAGGCGGGGGACACCAAGCCCACGCTCGTGGTATGCCCGGCCTCACTCGTGTACAACTGGACTGCCGAGCTGGAGCGCTTTGCCCCGTCGCTCGATGTGTGCGCCATTGTGGGCGCCAAGGCTCAACGTCGTGTACAGATTGCCGGCGTGGCCGAGCATAACGTGGTCGTAACGTCGTATGACCTTATGCGGCGCGATATCGACGAGTACGTCGAGCAGGATTTTGCCCGCGTGGTGCTCGATGAGGCACAGTACATTAAAA
The DNA here is from genome assembly GCA_019414465.1 of Collinsella sp. Lineage (GTDB taxonomy): Bacteria > Actinomycetota > Coriobacteriia > Coriobacteriales > Coriobacteriaceae > Collinsella. Next base: position 15,234 of record DXLY01000026.1, on the reverse strand, counting down.
ATCCGCTCACGCAGGTGGCGCGCGCTGCCAAGCGCCTGCCTGCCGGCGTGCGCTTTGCCCTGACGGGCACGCCCATCGAAAACCGCCTGTCCGAGCTCTGGAGCATCTTCGACTTTTTGATGCCGGGCCTTTTGGGGACGCGCGAGTCGTTTGCCAAGCGCTTTGAGAGCCCCGTCGAGCATGCCGAGGGCGATAGCGCCGCTCGCCTGCAGGCGCTCGTGTCGCCGTTTGTGCTGCGCCGTGTTAAGGAAGACGTGGTGGCCGACCTGCCCGAGAAGATCGAGGACACCGTCATGGCACAGCTTACCGGCGAACAACGCAAGCTCTACCTGGCCAACCAGGACCGCATCGCCCAGCAGGTGCAGCACCGCGAGGCTGGGGAGTTTAAGAAGGACAAGCTCAAGGTGCTCGCCGAGCTCACCAAGCTGCGCCAGATCTGCTGCGACCCACGTCTACACTACGAGGATTACAAGGCGGGGAGCGCAAAGCTCGATACGTGTATGGAGCTCGTGCACGGCGCACTCGACGGCGGGCATCGCATCCTGTTGTTCAGCCAGTTTACGGGTATGCTCGATATCATCGGTAAGCGCTTGGCCAAGGAGGACATCGCCTTCCTTAAGCTCACGGGCGCTTCATCTAAGGAGAGCCGCGCCAAGATGGTCGCGCAGTTCCAAGCGGGCGAGGTCCCGGTCTTTTTGATTTCGCTCAAGGCGGGCGGCGTGGGCCTTAACCTGACGGCGGCCGACGTGGTCATCCACTACGACCCGTGGTGGAACGTGGCGGCGCAGGACCAAGCGACCGACCGCGCGCATCGTATTGGCCAGCAACATACCGTGACCGTGTACAAGCTCATCGCCAAGGACACGATCGAGGAGCGCATCATGCAGATGCAGGAGTCCAAGCGCGACCTGGTCAACAGCGTGCTCGGCGGCGACGGCATCTCGTCGGCGCTGTTTACCCGCGAAGATGTTCTGGCGCTGCTGGGCGGCGACGGGCGCTAACCCGCTCGGGTGGGGCCGCCAGGGCGGATAGCGCACGCTGCCCCATCGTCCCCGCCCGTTATGTGTTCATTTGCAATGCCGTGGATGGTTTGTCTGCCTTTGGGCATAAGAACCATCAAGAACATTGGCACGTCAGCAAAGGAGAACATCATGGCAAAATTCTTTAAGGACCCCGACGGTAAGCTCATTGCCGCCCTTGGCAACGACGTTGCAACCCCTGCCGGTTGCACGGAACTGACCGCAAACACTGAGGACGCGGCGCACGAGAAGCACGTGCCTGTTGTCGAGACCGAGCGCGACGGTCACGTGATTCGCGCACGCGTTGGCTCGGTCGAGCACCCCAGCCTGCCCGAGCACTATATTGAGTGGATCGCCCTTGAGGCCGAGGGCCGCTTAGAGGTCCATTACCTTGAGCCCGGCATGAAGCCCGCGACGTTTTTCGCGGGCGGCTCCAAGACCGGTACCGTCTATGCCTATTGCAACCTGCACGGGCTGTGGTCCGCGACGTTCTAGGAGCGCGCCCCCGCTCGGGGTATCATAGCTAGCATATGCACATGCGAGCGCCGGCTGCATTATGCGGCCGGCGCTTTTACTACGACAACGATGGTTTACGACGGAAAGGGCTGAGCCATGAAGCTCGCGCTTGCACAGATCGATATGCGCCTGGGTGATATTGAGGGCATTTGCGGCCGCATCGAGGACCAGGCTCGTCTGGCCCACGAGCGCGCGGCGCGCGTGCTGTGCGTTCCGGCTCCGCTCTTTATGGGCGCCATGCCCGGGGGCCTGGTGGGCACTGCCGACTTTGAGCACGACATGCTTGCCGGCTTGACTGGTGTCGCCGAGCGTATCCAGGAGCTTGACATGATCTGCATCGTGCCCGCGGCGGTTTCGTTTGAGGGCCAGCCGCTGCTCGACTACATGATGCTCAAGGACGGTCATGTGGTGCCGGCGCGTTCGAGCATTGCCCTGCAGCGTGGCGAGAACAACGACACGCGTTGGGCGCCGCCGGTGTTCGACGTGGACGGCGTGCGCATCGCCGTGATTTTTGACTTGGACCGCGAACTCGAGATGTTGCCGACCGGTGTTGACCTCATTGCGTATTTCCAATTCAATGCGTTTGACATGACCGACCGCGAGACTGCCGCCATTGCCGCCGTTCGCAGCGGCGCCTACCGCAAGATCGCATCCAAGCGTAGTGTGTGGTTTGCCTGTATGGCGCCGGTCGGTGCCTATGACGAGTCGGTGTATACCGGCGGTTCGTTTGTGCTCGACGACTGCGGTCGCGTGGTGGCCCAAGCGCCGTGTTTTGAGGAGAGCCTGCTGGTTCAGGAGATTCAGCGCGGCGTGATGCTCGATGCCCTGGAAGATCACGAACTGCCCGAGTTCCGTTCCGAGGAGTGGCTGTGGCAGGCGCTGGTGCTCGCCGTGCGCGACAACGCCCGGGCCCACGGTGCGTCGCGCGCCGTGGTGGCACTCGAGGGCGACTTGCCGTCGTCCCTGCTGGCGGCGCTGGCCGTCGACGCTCTGGGCCCACGTAATGTGATTGGCCTGGTGCTGGGGCGCAACCGCATCTTTACGCCGGCGCAGGAGGAGGCCGAGGCTGCTCGCTGTGCCGCCGTTCGCGCCATTGCCGAGCGCCTGCATATTCGCACGGTTGAGCGCGATGCGCCGGATGCCGCGCGCGTGCTCGACCGCGATGTGTCGGCGGG
>DXLY01000026.1:0-12514 GCA_019414465.1 Collinsella sp. | reverse complement strand
CAACTCGAGCGCCTGCGCTCTCGCACGCTGGGCCTCATGCTGGAGGACACGGCGCTCGAGTTGGGTGCGATGGCGCTGAGCCCGCTGTCCAAAACCGAGTACGCACTGGCGGCGCCGGCGCTTTGCGGCGGCTACCAGGGCGATTATGCGCCCTTTGGCGATGTGTACCTGTCGACGCTTGAGTTTGTGGCGCGCGTGCGCAACCGCACGTCTGCCGTGGTGCCCCAAGAGCTCGTGACGCTCAACGCGGTGGAAGATTGTATGGAGCGAGTGCTGGCGCAGGCGCTCTCGACGCTCGACGGTCCGGTCGATATGCTCGACCGCGCGGCACAGCTGCTCGGCGGGGTCGAGCCGGGTGAGATCGATGGCGCGCTTGAGGCGCACGTGGACCGCAATCGATCTTTCGACGACATCCCGATGGCCGCTGGCAAGCCTGAGGCCTGCTCGCTGCTGCTGATGCTCGTTCGACAGGGTGAGGCTGCCCGCCGCATGTTGCCGACGGCGCCGATCGTTTCGTCCCGTTCGTTTGCCGAGCGCTCCTGGCCGTACATGCTCGCGTGGTCCGACCTGGGGCTTAACGGCAAGGAGCGTATGACGGTCGATTCGCTGGCGCGCGCCGAGGTGCGCCGTTTTGCTGACGAGGATACTAGTGAGCGCGTGCGAAACGAGATGATGGGCGTGCTGGGCGAGCTACTGGGTATTTCGCCCGAACAAATGGAGGAGTTGCGCTCTGAAGACGGTCAGCGTCGTTTACACGAGGGAATGAAAAAGTTCGAGGGCGAGGTTCAGGACGCCATCGATAAGATGATGGGCGGCCAGGGTGGCCCGCAGGGTGGGCACCAGGGTGGCCCGATGCCGCATCCGCCGGTTGATCCCCGACAGTTCCCATTCTTCTCGCAGAACTAAACTGGGGATGGGATTCGCTCTCAACCCCGATACTTCAACTAAGCATCTTGACCCCGTTGTGTTATTCTAGAACAGACGTTCGTGAGTAGTGCGCGGGGCCTTGCCTTGCGCTTGGTAAAAGACGAGGGGAGGTTGGCTTGGTTATTTTGGGCATCGACCCCGGTTTGGCTCATACGGGTTGGGGGATTATCGAGGAGCGGCGTGGCGAGGTTCGCTGCCGTGCCTATGGCTGCATCGAGACCAGCGCAGGCAGTCCGCTCGCGGTGCGCCTGTCGCATATCGCCCGCGACCTCAAGGGTGTCGTGGAGCGTTATCGACCCGATACCGCTGCCATCGAGAGCATCTACTTTGGCGCTAATGTCCGCTCGGCAATCCCCACGGCACATGCCCGCGGTGCCGCGCTCGTGGCGCTTTCGGAATGCGCGCTCGAGATTGGCGAGTATACGCCTATGCAGATTAAGCAGGCTGTTGTGGGCACCGGCGCTGCGGACAAACGGCAGGTCGCGTATATGGTTCGTACGCTCACGCAGCTCGATCACGACCCGCATCCCGACCATGCCGCCGATGCCCTGGCCTGCGCCATCTGCCACGTTAACCTCAGCCGCACCCGCGCCCTCACCGGCGGCGAGTTCTATCAACAGAGAGGAACCGGATACTGATGATTTCCCAGCTCCATGGAACGCTTGTCGAGGCCACGATGAGCTCGGCCGTCGTCGACGTGTCGGGCGTTGGCTTTGAACTCGGCATCTCGGGCAGCACTGCGGCCACGTTGCCGACGCCCGGCGGCGAGGTCCGCCTCTACACGCGTATGCAGGTGCGCGAGGACGCCATGACACTTTTCGGTTTTTCCTCAAAGGATGAGCGCACGATGTTCGACCGGCTCGTGTCCGTCTCGGGTGTCGGTCCGCGCCTGGCGCTTGCCGTGCTCTCCACCTATACCGTGGGACAGCTGTATTCCCTGGTGATGGCCGAGGACGACAAGGGCATGGCCAAGGTGCCCGGCGTGGGCAAAAAGACCGCCCAGCGCCTCATCTTGGAGCTCAAGAGCACCTTTGCCAAGGACAAGGGCTTTGTGCCGGTCGATGCGATCCCCGGTCAGGTTGCGATGCCCGTGCCCGCCGCCGCTCCTTCGGCGATCGATGACGCCCGTGCGGCGCTCCTTTCCATGGGCTTTAGCCCGCAGGAGACCGAGGTTGCCCTGAGCGGGTATGATGGGCAGGATATGCGTGTCGAGGATTTGCTCGGCGCGGCGCTTAAGCGACTTGGAATGGATGCGTGATGTGGGAAGCCGATGACTCTCAGGACCTGTGGGCGACGCCCGGCAATTCGCCGGCGGCATCCATGGCGCACGGTGAGCGCATGGTGGGCTCGGAGCTGACGTCCGAAGACCTCGATGTCGACCGTACCCTGCGTCCCCAGCGCCTGGACGACTACTGCGGTCAGGAGCACATCAAGCAGAGTCTGCGCGTGCTGATCGAGGCGGCGCAGAGCCGTGGTGAGACGCTCGACCACGTGATCTTTTCGGGCCCTCCGGGTCTGGGCAAGACCACGCTGGCCACCGTTATCGCCAACGAGCTGGGCGCTCAGATCAAGACGACGAGCGGCCCGGCCATCGCGCGCACCGGCGACCTGGCGGCTATCCTTACCAACTTGCAGCCGGGTGACGTGCTGTTTATCGACGAGATCCACCGTCTTAATCGTTCGGTCGAGGAAGTCCTGTATCCCGCTATGGAGGACTTTGCGCTCGATATCGTGATCGGTAAAGGCCCGGCCGCACGTTCGATTCGCCTGGATATCCCTAAGTTTACGCTGGTGGCGGCAACGACCCGCTCGGGTATGCTGACCGGCCCGCTGCGCGACCGCTTTGGCATTTCGTATCGCCTGGACTACTACACGGTCGAGGAGCTTGCCCAGATCGTGACGCGCTCGGCAACCATCCTGGGCGTGACGATCGACCATCCGAGCGCGCTCGAGATCGGCTCGCGTTCGCGCGGCACGCCACGTCTTGCCAACCGCCTGCTCAAGCGCGTGCGCGATTACGCACAGGTGCGTGGCAACGGCCCTATCGAGCTCGATATCTGCCGCCAGGCGCTCGAGTTCTTCGAGATCGATGAACTCGGTCTGGACTGGATGGATATTCGCATTTTGGAGACGCTCGCTAAGACGTTCTCCGGTCGCGCCGTGGGACTTACGACCCTTGCCAGCGCGGTGGGCGAGGACCCGGGCACGCTCGAGGATGTCTATGAGCCCTATTTGCTGCAGTGCGGGTTGATGATTCGTACGCCGCAGGGCCGTCAGGCAACGCTTCGCACCTTTGAGCACCTGGGGATTGAACCTACCGTTTAGGGCGCTTTGTTTTGGCGGGCTGTTGGGCTATCGCCGGGCATCGGGTAAACATATCGCCGTTCATCGGTTATGGGCGTTTTACTATTGCGCGCCCGTGCTATGCTGAATTGGTCTTTTTCTCATTCGGTAACGAAAGGACCGCCCATGCCTACTGACATCGAAATCGCACGTTCTGTCACGCCGCTGCCTATTACCGAGGTGGCCAAGAACGCCGGCGTCGACGTTAAGCACCTTATTCCGTACGGCTTCGACAAGGCTAAGGTCGACTATTCACTGCTCAACGAGCCGACCGATCACCAGGCCAAGCTCGTCCTCGTGACCGCTATCAACCCAACGCCTGCGGGCGAGGGCAAGACCACCACGACCATCGGTCTGGCCGATGGCCTGCGTCGTCGCGGCGTCAAGAGTGCCGTGGCCCTGCGCGAGCCTTCGCTCGGCCCCGTCTTTGGCGTTAAGGGCGGCGCTGCCGGCGGCGGCTGGGCTCAGGTCATCCCCATGGAGGATATCAACCTGCACTTTACCGGTGACTTCCATGCTATCGGCGCCGCCAATAACCTGCTGGCCGCCATGCTGGACAACCATATTCAGCAGGGCAATCAGCTCGGTATTGACGTTAAGCGCATTACTTGGAAGCGCGTCGTCGATATGAACGACCGTCAGCTGCGCCACGTTATCGACGGCATTGGCGGTAAGGCCCAGGGCGTGCCGCGCGAGGACGGCTTCGATATCACCGTCGCCTCCGAGGTCATGGCAATCCTGTGCCTGTCTACGAGCATCAGCGACCTCAAGGAACGCTTGGGTGAGATCGTCGTCGGCTACAGCTTTGCCGGCGAGCCCGTCCGTGCCCGCGACCTTAAGGCCCAGGGTGCCATGGCCGCGTTGCTTAAGGACGCGCTCAAGCCCAACCTGGTGCAAACGCTCGAGGGCACGCCCGCGTTTGTCCACGGCGGTCCCTTCGCCAACATTGCCCACGGCTGCAACTCCATCATGGCTACGCGTATGGCGATGCGCTTTGGCGATGTCGCCATTACCGAGGCCGGCTTCGGCGCCGATCTGGGTGCCGAGAAGTTCCTCGACATTAAGTGCCGCATGACGGGCGTTCGCCCCAGCGCCGTCGTGGTCGTCGCGACCGCTCGTGCGCTGAAGTACAACGGTGGCGTCGCCAAGGCCGACCTCAACGAGGAGAACCTCGAGGCCCTCAAGGCCGGCATGCCCAACCTGCTGCGTCATGTCGACAACATCCAGAACGTTTATGGTCTGCCCTGCGTGGTCGCCATCAACCGTTTCCCGACGGACACCGAGGCCGAGCTTGCTCTCATCGAGTCCGAGTGCCAGGAGCTCGGCGTCAACGTTAAGCTTTCCGAGGTCTGGGCCAAGGGCGGCGAGGGCGCGCTCGAGCTTGCCGATGAGGTCATGCGTCTGATTGAGCAGCCGAGCGAGCTCAAGTTTGCCTATGAGGACGGCGCTGATGTCGCTGATGCCCTCGAGGCCGTTGCCACCAAGGTCTACCGCGCCGACGGCGTTGACTTTACGCCGGCCGCCAAGCGCCAGCTCGCCGAGCTGCGCGAGAACGGCTTTGGTAACCTGCCGGTGTGCGTCGCCAAGACGCAGTACAGCTTTAGCGACAACGCCAAGGCCCTGGGCGCTCCCGAGAACTTCCGCATCACGGTGCGTGAGCTCAAGGTTTCCGCCGGTGCCCACTTTGTGGTCGCACTGACTGGCAGTGTTCTGACCATGCCGGGCCTGCCCAAGGTCCCCGCGGCCGAGAACATCGACGTTGACAACGACGGCAACATCACCGGCCTGTTCTAAGTCTGCTGTCCATAGCTGCTAGCCCGCCCCGCCGTGCCCACAAGGCCCGGCGGGGCTTTTTTATCCTTAGGCCCGCGCATGTCTTGTAGATACCGATGGCTTTGCCCACCATAGGCTTTTGCGCGGGTAGAATGCATGGATAACTTGATGCTTACGGCGACGGAAAGGAATCGTTGCATGGACCAGGATAAGACGACCGTAATGGGTGGCTACGGTTCCGCGCAGGCTGGCGATAGCGCCGATGCGACCCGCGTTGTTCCCAACCCCGGTTATACCGACCCCGCCGCGACACAGCCTTCTGCCGAGCCCACCCGGGTTATGGGCTATGGCGACTCGGCGCAGGATTCTTACGCCGCATCTTCGCAAGGCCCCTATGGCAACGCAGCTCCGGACCCGTTTGATTACGCGCCGCAGGATTCTTATGCCGCCTCGACACCGAATCCCTATGATGACCTGCCGCAGAATCCCATTCCGCAGCCTCAGCAGACGACGTATATGCCTCGCACGGCGCAGCCTCGCTACGAGTCGCGTGAGCCGTATCGCGAGTACCCCAAGTCGATTCCGCAATATGGCGAGGACGAGGAGAAGAAGCCGTCGCGTTCGTCGAGCGTGATCAAGAAGATCCTCATCGTGTTGGCGATCTTCTTTGCGCTGTCGGTTGTGTTTGCCATCGTGTCGGGCATGCTCAACAAGCGGGGGAGCTCAACGGCCGATACCACTGCCGAGCAAACCGCGTCCGCCTCGTCTAGTACCGTCGATCTGAGCGATATTCCGGGGCAGTACTGGTCCAACGCCAAGAAGCTTCTCAAGTCGCGCGGCGCCGATCTTTCGAATGCCGTGGTCCTGACTGATGATGGCTCAACGCCCGTCGTCGATGCCAACTGGGTCGTTACTTCTGCCTACTATAACGACAGCGGCAACCTCGAAATTCAGCTCACGCACAAGGACGGCTCGTCGGGCAACGCGTCCGGCGACCAGGGCGGCGCGGACAGCTCGAGTTCCAATACGCTGGAGGACTTGAGCAACAAGGCGCAGGAGTTGGGAGACAAGGCGCAAGAGCTGGGCGACACGGCACAAAACCTGGGCGATACCGCGCAGAACTTGGGCGGCTTGGCGACGGATGCCTGGAACGCCCTGCAAAACGGCATCTCGGGCGCGCAGGGAAACTAGCTGTTAAGCAGGCTACAACTGCTCGGCCGGACGCTCGGGCGAGCTAAAGCCCGAATCAAACGTGACGACGCATGAGGCATCGGGTCGGCGCTCGTGCACGATGCGCGTGACGAGCTCCAGCAGCTCCTCGTCGGATATGTCAAAGCCGTCGGGACGCACCAGGTCAAACGAAACGAACCCGTCGTGCTCGTGCAGGTCGTGGATGGAGAGCGCGGGATCGATCTGCATGACGCCGCGCTTGACCCAGCTGCGCAGGTCGTCGCTGGTGGTGGCGATGGGGTCGCAGTGCAGCGTGATATCGATGCCCATTTGGCGCTTGATGTCGTGCTCGATGGTGTCCAAAATCTCGTGGTGCTCAAATGCGTCGCCCTCGCCGGGCATCTCCACGTGGGCGCTGGCAAACTGACGACCGGGGCCGTAGTCGTGCACCATCAGGTCGTGTGTGCCCAAGACCTGCGGATAGGACATGATCTTATCGCGGATTGCCTGGACGAGCTTGGGATCGGGCGCTTGCCCCAGCAATGGGCTGATGGCGTCGCGCACTAGGCCCATGCCGCTGATGCAGATGAAGATGCCCACACCCAGGCCTGCCCAGCCATCGAGGTCAAAGCCGGTCGTCTGCGAAATAAGCGCCGCCACCAAGACCGAGCCCGAGGTGATGACGTCGTTTTTGGAGTCCTGCGCCGTGGCGATGAGCGTTTCGGAATCGATGCGGTTACCCAGCGTGCGGTTGAACGCGGCCATCCAGAGCTTTACGAGCATGGACGTAGCCAGTGCCGCAAGGGAAATGAACGTGTAAGCGGTGGGGGAAGGCTTGATGATCTTGGTAACGGACTCGAGCACCAGGTTGATGCCGACGGCGCAAACCAGGACGGCGACGAACAGGCCGGCTAGGTACTCATAGCGGCCGTGACCATAGGGGTGGCCTTCGTCTGCCGGGCGGCTGGCAAGGCGGAACCCGAGCAGGCTCACGATGTTGCTCGAGGCATCGGAGAGGTTGTTGAAAGCGTCGGCGATGAGGGAGACGGAGCCGGCGAGCAGGCCCGCGATGCCCTTGGCCAGGCACAGGGTGATGTTGAGTCCAATGCAGATGAGGCTTGCGGTAAAACCCGCGTTGGTGCGGCAAGATGCATCGACCGGCTCGTCCTCGCTGCCGGGAACAAGCGTATGTACCAGCCGATTTACAAATAGCATAGCGGTCGTCCTCACAATCATGTTTAAGGGGATAGTGTAGCTCGCGCGGGGGCGCCGTGCACCGATGCTCAGAAAATGCAGCAATAGTCTGCCGGTGCTAACGAGCGAGCCTTCTCGTCTGCCTGGGTGGTCCATTTTGGGCCACATGGGTATGGGCATGTGCCTGTTTGATCGACATACTTAATGCCGACAGCCCCTGTGCAAAGGAGGACGTTTCCATGGACGAGATGTTTGCCATTAAATGTCAAAACTGCGGCGGCCCTATGTACACACACCAAGCTAAGCGCAGCTTTGAGTGCGCTTATTGCGGTGCGGTCATTCCGTGGCAGGCGGACGCCGGAGAGCCCAAGAGCGCTTTGGGCATTCGCCATACGCCGTTGACGGTGGTGGATGGACTGCTCAAGCTCACCCACGTGTCGCAGCTCGAGCGCCCGGAGGACCCGGACTGGTATTTCTTCAATTCGTACTGGCGCAACCAGTCGGTTCTGGAGCATCTGCTGTGGGAGGACCGCGGCACAGCGCAGGAGTTCCAAGAGACCACGCACGTGAGCATTCCCTGCCCCTTCTGCGGCGCGTCCTTTGAGGGATCATCGACCCAGCGCGTGTTTGAGTGCCCGTCCTGCGGCAATAAAATCGGTGTAGCCGACCTGCTCAAGCCCGGTACGTTTAGTAAACGCTTGACCTTGGGCGTTGGTGCCGAGCATGTGCCTGAGCAGGGTATTCCCTGCGAAATCTCGCCGCAACAGGCGCGTGCCAACGCGCTGCAGCTGGTGCGCCAGTACCCCGACGCCTTTGCTGGGCACGACGTGGAAGACGCGATTCAAAACGACATGATGCTCTTCTACTTTCCCATGGCGCTCGCGGATTTGCGCATGATGGCGTCCTTCCCGGGCAGGGGCCTGAGCAAGGAGACCCTGGTGTACTACGAGGTGCTCGACTGGGCATACCCGCGGGCAAACTATCTGGATGTTCGCCTTATGGGCATTTTGGAGCCGTGGGACTTTGCCAAGGTCGGTCCGTTCGATCCCGCCATGCAGGAAGGCGACTTCCGCGTTGTCTCCGTCGATGCATCTACCAAGGACCAGGTGGTCATTGATAAGCTGGCGCTCGACATTGCCGGCAACGATGCCGAGGCGGTGCTGGGGCTCAATAAAAAGAGCATCCGCACCTGGGCGCGCAAGGCTCGCAAGCATAAGGACGGCCTGGTGATGGTACCGGTCTACTTTGTCGATCGCCCAGCGACGGACAGCCGCGATGGCGAGCAGGTGCGCATTGCCGTAAACGGCCAGACGGGCCGCGCGGCCGCGGTGGTGTTTAGCGACAAGCGTGAGACGCATGTGGTGGCGCCGCTCAACCCGAGCCTGCATCTGTCCGGAGAAAGTACCGTACATGCCACGCCCATCGAGGTCAAATACGTTAAATCGCCCTTCCTATACCAGATCGTGCGTCGTGGAGACGGCGAACAGCCGCGTCAGGTGGCAGCGGTTGCCGAGGGTTCCTACCGAGAAGAAAAGCCCAAACGCAAGGGCTTGCTCGCTGCGATCTTTGGGAAGTAGGGGAGTAGTGCCGGTCGGCGCTGCGATCCGATAGCTAGAGGAACGGGGCAGCTCGCAGGAGTGCGGACTGTCGTCTGATTGTTTGAGGGTGCCAGATGTAAATAATCGGTGGAGCGGCTGCAAAAGAGCCGTCTCGCTGGGTAAAATCAGGATGTGCCGCGGAACCCGCTCCTCAGCTAGTCACACTTCGGAAGCGCGGGCAACGCAGGTATTATCGTCTAAAGGGCCGGCTGCAACCGGCCCTTTTTATGACTCCCTTCGCTATCCGTTACTGCTTATATTCCCGCCAGATCGAGTAGAGGTTCCGGGCAATGCCGGTCACACACATCGAGAGGCGCAGGATTTCAAGAAACAAGTTCATAGGCTTCACCCCAATCGGAGATCGGAGCGTTGCCCGCAGGCGGATTCCGCGGCAGTCAAGATTTTACCTCACAGGCCGCGGTGGGAGACATCCTGCCCATTCCATGGTTTGGAACAGTGTCGATCTAACGGGCAATCAAACCCCTAGCACTCTTTGAATTGAGCAAGCATCTGCCCGAAGAAGCTGAGCCCGGATGGCTCATAAATGAGTGAGCCGCCATCTTCGGTTCGGTAGACCCCGCAGGGGAGGTAACGCCCGTCGGGGAGAACATAGAGGTTGGCTTCTTCCTTCAGTCCCGCTGGAAATAGCGGAATCCCGTTTTCGTCCACTTGGAACTCGTCTATATTTGCGATCTTTCTTTCCGTGGTGCCTCCTGGTCAGTTTCTATCGTAAGTGCGCCCTAAAACAAACACTGCTCTATCAGCTCTTTACCGCGCAAGGCGTCGGTCCACTCCTGCGGAATTGCGTCGATGCCGTATACCGTGCCGGCGAGGGCGCCTGCGACGGCTGCGGTGGTGTCGGTGTCGTCGCCCAGGTTGACGGCGGCAAGGACGCAATCTTCGTAACTGTTGGTGTTGACAAAGCACCAGCTGGCGGCCTTAAGGGTGTCGCGCACGAAGCCGCCGGACCTGATTTCGTGCTCGGACGCGCTTTTCAGCTGCAGCGCCCACGAGGGGAGTGCGCCGTTCAGCACGTCTCTCATCAGCTCGACAAATATGATGCATGCATCGGTTGATGTTCTGTGGGCGTGCGTGATTGCCGAGACCTCGCGGATCTCGTTGTCCGTCGCATCGGTGAACGCTAGGGGAGCGATGCGCATGAGCGAACCGTTGCCGTTGTCGCGCTCGCCGGAGCCTCCTTTGCCGGTGTGCAAGGCGCGGGCGGTTGTGCCGCCGTAGTCGAAAACGCCTTCGATCGTATACTCGCCACGGGCAATCCAGCTTACGAATTTGTCGCGCATGTCTGCGGTGTCGATGTGCCCAAGCTCCCTAATCGAGTCGCAGGTAGCAAGCGTCATGGACGTGTCATCGCTCCAGGTGCCGGCGGGCTGCCCGTGCGTGCCGTAGCCGATTATGTCGGTGCATTCGAACGTGCCACGAGGCCTGAACTCGTAGGGAACGCCCAACGCGTCGCCGACGGCAAGTCCATAGATGCAATCGCGCAGCGTTGTTTTCGGTCTGTCTGTCATGGAAAGCTCCTTTTATGCTCTGTCGGGAACTCGTGATAACCTGCGGCAGCGTGTCAGGTTCAATTCGGAACGCAGTGCGATCCGAATTGGGGGAGCCCGACGGCAAACATGCTTTGCTTGTTCATTGCGCAAGCGTGTGCGGACCTAACCGAATCACTGGGGTTGAGACGGTTTCTCTCGATTCGCGACGCAGTGCGTCGCGAATCGAGAGAACTCAATGGCCGATATGTCAAAACGATATGCCCTGGCGTTCCTTTACACGGCAATAGGGACCTCTTTTGGGCGCCCTGCCTTTGGTGCGTCGGCGAGTCGTGCCTCGATGGAAGCTTTGGACACCATGCGCTTGGTGCCGTCCTTCCATGAATCCAACATTCCTGCATTTATCAGTTGCGATACCCGTGCTGAGCTAACACCGAGCATACGTGCGGCATCCGCTGCGGTGACGGCGGGGATGTCGCCGAGCTCGCGGCTGACGGCCACGGCGATAATCTTGCCGCCGTGTTGTGGCTGGTGTCCAAAGTTCGGCGCGGGAAGATCGACGCCGCCCATAAGGTGATCGTCGACCATACATGCGAGAAAATCGGCGGCGCTTTCGACGGCGTCGTTTAGATCGGAGCCGAACGTCCCACCTCCGCCCAGCGAGCCACATGGCACAGCGCCGGCGACGCCGTCCGAATCAAAGAACTCGAATTCCCATACGTAAACCATGTAAGACCTCCTCCGGCGCCGGCGATTTGAGGAACATCCTAAGAGCCCACCAAGCGCATCGAACACCTTTATTGTCTCTAGTTTAAAGTCTCGCACGGACACGTTTTGGTGCCCTGCGCGTGACCGCAAAAAGGGTTTGCAGTGACTAAAATGTTGTCATTGAGATGGTTTTAACGAGCCCCATGGGAGTGACACGCATGGACAACAGCACCTTGCTGTTCCAGGACAAAGGTTCGGGCAGCTTTAAAGACGTCAAGATCTACCCCAACCGCATCGAGGTGCTCAAGAAAGGCACTTTCGGCGGCAAGCATACCGAGATTGTCTACCTTAAGGACATCACGGGGGTCAACAGGATCAAGGGCCGCTCCGTTTTTCTGCGCAACAGGCTGTTGACTGCCTGTGTCTTTAGCCTGAGCAGTCGCGCGAAGGCCCAGGAATTCGTCAACGTGCTCAATATGGTGATGTGACCGGGCGCCTTCGAACACAAAAAGCCGGGATGCAAGGAGTCGCACCTTGCATCCCGGCTGAGCTAAAACGGCGCTGCTGCATGCCGTTGGAGCCTTAGCGCTTGATCTCGATATCGTCGAGCTTGACGTCCATGGCCTCGGTCTTGGCTTTGGCGATGTCATCGGCAAATTCCAGAGACTTCATCATGGTCTCGACGGCGTCCTTGTGCTCCTCGACGTTGTCGATGCTCACGTAGACGCTGCCGCCGCCTGCTTCGGTGAAGTACTCAGTCGTCACGCCGCCCGAGTGTGTATAGGAAGCGTTGCGCCAGGTCTTGCCGTTGTACTTGACGGGGTCATTCTCGGTCCACTCAAAGCTGGCCTTCCACTTTGCCTCGTAGTCGAACAGCTCGTCGGCGTTCTTGTCAGAGTCGAAGACGGGGATGAAGCGATCGCTTGCGTGCTCGCTCTCGGTGAACTTAAACTGGGCTCTGTCAGCGGTGTCGCCTGCGACGTCGGTGATCTCGACGCCCTCGGGAACCTCGACCTTAAACCAAATGAAGTCGGTCCTCATATCCACGGCTGGTTTTTCTGCTCCGCCGCCTCCGGTAGCGCCGCCGCTGCCACCGCAGCCCACCAGGGCAACCGCGGCAAAGAGACTGATGCAGAGGGTGAGAATCGCAAAGGCCTTCTTTTTCATGGTCGTGTCCTCCTCGATCTGTAACCGCCCATGGATTACTTGCCTTTACTGTACGCGCGGACGGCTCGCTAGGGTGGGCCATGTGTCCCATTCTGAGGGCCGGATTTGCGCCGTTAAGTGGCAATA
>DXLY01000025.1:18121-23650 GCA_019414465.1 Collinsella sp. | reverse complement strand
CGTCGAGACCACGCAGCGCATACCCATCGCGAGCGGCTCGCCCCAACAGCAGCCGGCTCCCGCATACGCGCCCGCTTCGCCACAGACCCCCGCTCCCAAAAAGAGCGGCGCCGGGCCGCTTATCGCCGTTATCGTTGTGCTGGTGGCAATCATCATCGCCCTGGTCGTTTTCTTTGTGATCAAGCCTTTCGACAACGCCGCCACGCAGACGACTGCCGAGGTAGCTAAGCTGCACCATGACGTCGACGACGATGACCTAAAGCCTCTCGGCGATCCCAACAGCCTGTACGACGATGATGACGATGACGACGAGGATGGCGGCGAAGCAACGCTCTCCGAGCAGAACCTCTACCGCCGACTGAGCGAATACTACGACTTGCTCGAAGACCTCGACAACTACGTCCGTGGCTGCGCGCAGAACTTCAACGGCAGCTATCTGGAAGAAGATCGCACCACCCGTCAAAATCTCGCCGACGTCGCCGAGCGCACAGAGGACACCATCGAGCAGTATTACGACATCGTCGAGGACCTGGACGTCCCCATGAGCTCCAAGAACTACAGCTCTTGGAAAGACATCGTTGCCCTGTATGACGACCTGGACCACCGCATCGACGCGATCTGCGATGCCTGGGAGATCAGCCTAAAGTACACAAAGCCCGCGGACCATAAGGACGAAATCGTGGCGCCGCTGTCGCGCGACAACGTGGCGGGCACCAATGACAATAAGTACCGCCTAGACTTTGAGGAGCGCTATCCCGGCGCCAAACCCGTCGAAGTGAACTAACGCCTTGTCGTTTCCGAGCCGGCAGTTAGGGACGTTCCTAAACTGCCGGCAGAAAAAGGAATGTCCCTAACTGCCGGTCAAAAAACGAGCGAGGATCATGGGACCCTCGCTCGTTTTTTGGGCAATGTTTCGACTGCGCCGTTACTTGTCGGCGGCTGCTTTCTTGGCAGTCGACTTCTTCGCGGTCGTCTTCTTGGCGGCAGTGGCTTTCTTAGCCGTCGTCTTCTTCGCAGTCGAGGTCTTCTTCGCCGCGCTCGCCTTGGTCGTGGTCTTGCGGCCGCGGGCGGGCTTCTTCTCCTTGGTCGGGCAGTCCATGTTCACGCAGATGCGCCACGGGCCGCGCGCGGTGTTGACCACCACGATGGGGGCGCCGCACTCGGGGCAGGTCTCGCCCGTCGCCTCGAGCTTGCCACGCGCCGGCAGCGGATAGCTCACGCCGCAGTCGTCATAGTTGGTGCAGCGGATAAAGCGCTTGCCGCTCTTCTCGCTCTTGTGTGCGATCAGGTCGCCATGGCGTCCTGCCTCGGCGCACACCTTGCACTCGCCCACCTTAAGGTCGGGCTCGTAGTTGGTGGGGCATGTGGGGTTCACGCAAATCTCGAAAGCCTTTTGGCGGAACGGCTGGCACTTAATGCGCGGCGCACCGCATTCGGGGCACACAGCAGCCTCGCCCTCGAGCGGGCTCACCTTGACGCCGCTCGGCACCGGATAGGTCACATCGCAGTCGGGCCAGCCCATGCAGCCGATAAAGCTGCCGCGGGTCTTGGCGCTCGTCTTCATAACCAAGTCCTTGCCGCACTTGGGGCAGGCGCCCACGCGCGCATCGGCCGTGACGGCGTCGCTGATAGCATCGCCCAGTTCCTGCGTATGCTTGAGCAGCTCGTCGAGCACACCGGCCAGCAGCGCGCGCGAGTGCGTCACGACATGCTCTTCGGTGTCCTCGCCGCGCTCCACGCGGGTCATGTCGCCGTCGAGCTCGCTGGTCATATCGGGGCTCGTGATGCGCGGGGCAAACTGCGACAGTGCATCGATGATGGCGATGCCCAGCTGGCTCGGCTCCACGGGATCGTTTTTGAGATAGCGCACGGCGTACAGGCGCTCGATGATGCTCGCGCGCGTGGACTTGGTGCCCAGGCCGCGCTTTTCCATCTCCTGCACGAGCTTGCCCTGGCTGTAGCGTGCGGGCGGCTCGGTCTGCTTGGCCTCGAGCTTAATGTCGAACACGTCGACCGCATCGCCCTGCTCCAGCGGCGGCATCTGCTCGTCGCGCTTGAGTCCATACGGATACGCCTCGCGGAAACCCGGGGTCACGAGCACATCGCCCGAAGCCACGAACGGCTCACCATTGACGTCGAGCTCGAGCTTGGTGTTCTCGATGGTCGCGGGACCCATGAGCGTTGCCAGGAAGCGACGGGCGATGAGGTCGTAGAGCTTGCGCTGGCCACCGTCGAGCGCGGACGGATCGCCCTCGCCCGTGGGATAGATAGGCGGGTGGTCGGTGGTTTCGACTTTGCCGCGCGTGGGCTTCATGGGGCCGGCGAGCACCTTTTTGCACACGGGCGCCAGCGCCGGGTTGATCTTTGCAAGGTCGCTCACCACGGCGCCCAGATCGAGCGTCGCAGGGTACACGGTATTGTCGACACGCGGGTAGCTGATGAGACCGGCCATGTAGAGGGACTCGGCGATGCGCATGGTACGCGCAGGTGAGATGCCCTCGGCTGCGGCGGCAGCCTGCAGCGAGGTGGTCGCAAACGGCGTGGGCGGCTGCTGCTTGCGCGAACGCTTGGTCACCGCGGCGACGGTTGCCGTCGCAACGCCGTCAACGTGGCCGTACGCCGCCTCAGCAGCATCCTTGTCGGTAAAGCGCGCCGTCTTGTGCGCAATCTTAAAGCGGTCGTCCTCGGCAGCACCCTGTGCGGCGCCCATGCCGCGGATCTGCCAATAGTCCTCGGGCACAAACGCCATGCGCTCGCGCTCGCGCTCGACCACCAGGGCAAGCGTCGGCGTCTGCACACGGCCGGCAGAGCGCACGTTACCAAAGCCGCCAAACTTGGCGAGCGTCAGGTAGCGCGTGAGCACCGCACCCCAAATGAGGTCGATGTGCTGGCGGCTCTCGCCGGCGTCGGCCAGATTCTGGTCGAGCGAGACGAGATTATCGAAGGCCTGCGTGATCTCGGCCTTGGTAAACGAAGAATACTGGGCGCGGGCGACCGGCAGGTCGGGCGCAACCTCGCGCACCTTGTTGAGGGCGTCCGAACCGATCAGCTCGCCCTCGCGATCGAAGTCCGTGGCGATGATGACACTGTCGGACTTCTTGGCGAGGTTCTTGAGCGAACGAATGAGTTCCTTCTCGGCCGGTAGCTTAATGACGGGCGCCCAGGTGAGGTAAGGCAGGCTCTCGAGTTTCCAGCCCTTGATTGAGATGCCATCGGCAAGAAACGGCTTGCGCTTGGTGTCGTAGGGCGGACGCGCCAGGCCATCGGGTATGTCGGCCGGCAGCATCTCGCCGTCCTCGGTGACCGAATACCAGCCCAGCTTTTTATCGAACAGCACGCTGTCGCAAAAATCGGGCGCTAGGATGTGACCGGCAAGGCCGATGGTCACGCACTCCTCGCCCTTCCACTCAAAACGGTAGATGGCGGTGTTGTACACCTTGTCCTTTTTGGGCTTGCCCGTGGACAGACGCTCGGCAATCTGACGCGCGGCGTCGTTTTTCTCGGCGATGATGAGCTTCAAAAGAGGCTCCTATCTCGTATCTCTGCGGCTACGCCCGCCCGTATGGCGGCCGACTTACGCCCTTGCTTGCTCAATCTGCCCGATGAGCCAATCGCACCAGGCATCCATGCCCTCGCCCTTGCGCGCGCTCACGGCAAACCGCGGCGCCTGCGGATTGAGGTCATCGAGTGTCTTAGTATACCTATCCATGTCAAAATCGAAAGCCGGAGCCACGTCGACCTTGTTGAGCAGCTGCGCGCCAGCGTGCTGGAAGATGCCCGGGTACTTGA
This sequence comes from Collinsella sp., assembly GCA_019414465.1. Classification (GTDB taxonomy): domain Bacteria; phylum Actinomycetota; class Coriobacteriia; order Coriobacteriales; family Coriobacteriaceae; genus Collinsella. The sequence continues at coordinate 19,861 of DXLY01000025.1, read as the reverse complement.
TGGGCTTGTCGTCGCCCTCGGGCACCGAGAGGATCATGATGGACAGGTTCTCACCCAGGTCAAAGTCGACTGGGCAGACCAGGTTACCCACGTTTTCGATAAAGATGACATCGATGTTATCGAGCCCAACGGCCTGGTCGAACGCGTCAACGGCCTCCATGATCATATTGCCCTCAAGGTGGCACAGGCCGCCCGTGTTGATCTGGATGGCGGGCATGCCGGCTTCCTTCATGGTAATGGCATCGACATCCGAGGCGATGTCGCCCTCGATGACGGCGCAGCGCAAGCCGGCCTTGTCGCGCAGGTGCTCGTTGGTGCCCAGAATCGTAGTGGTCTTGCCCGAGCCAGGGCTCGACAACACATTGATCACATAGGTGCCTGTCTCATCAAATCGCTGTCGCAGCTGATCTGCCAGGCGCTCATTGCGCGACAGAATCGGCGACGCGATATCAATCGTTTTCTCAGCCATACTTAGCGCTCCTTAATTTGGCCCCTTTATACCCCATCACCAGATGGCTAGCGGGCTAATCGTCGGGGGTTTCGATTTCGATACTGGCGATGTCGAGCTCGCGGCCGTGCAGCAGACGCACGTTGGCGCCGCCACACTGGGGACAGCGGCAATGGAAGCGGTCGTGCTCAAAGACCTCGCCGCAGTCCAGGCACTCGCTTTGTGGATGGACTTCCTCCACAGCAAGCTCGCAGCCGCGCGTGAGCGGGTCCTCGTCGCGAAACGTCTCCCAGGCAAAGTCGAGCGCCTCGCGCACGACCTCGGTCATATCCCCGATACGCAGCGTCACCAAAACGGCGCGCGAGGCCCCCGCCCCACGCGCCGCGCGAATCACTGTATCGAGTATGCCGTTGACAATGCCAACTTCGTGCATACCGTTTTACTCCTCGTCGTCCTCGTCGTCCGAGAACAGGTCCAGACGGCTCACAAACAAGCCCTCCTTGCCCTCGCGCGCGGTAATGACCACACGGGCGATGGCGAGCGAAATCTCGTAGAGCGAGAGCAGGGCGCCATACATGAGACCCAGCGTAACGGGCGAGCCGTCGGGCGTGATCACAGCCGAACCCACGAGCAGGCCAACGTATACATAACGCCAGGCACCGCGGAAAGCAGCGTAGGACACGATGTGGAAGACGGACAGATAGAAGATGATGAGCGGCAGCTCAAACGCCACGCCAAAGCCGATCATAAAGAGCAGCTCCATGTTGACGTAGTTCTCCAGATCGGGCAGTGCCGTAGCGACGGCCGAGGTCTCGCCGATGAGCCACTCAAAGCCCGCAGGAATGATGATGAAGTAGCAGAAGATGGCACCCAGGAAGAACAGCACCGTCGAGGCGAGCACCGTGGGCACGACCCACTTGCGCTCGTTGGGGCGAAGCGCCGGCAGGAAAAACGCCAGAATCTGCCAGATGATCATGGGCGTGCACATGACCACGGCCATCTTGATGGCCAGCGAGAAGCGCAAGCCAAAGCCGCCGAGCGTGGTAGTGATGTAGAACTTACCGTCCGGCACAAAGGAGCGGATGGGATCTTCCAGGATGTCGAGCACCACAGGCGTGGCGAAATACAGCACGATAGCGGCGGCGAACACCGACACGACCACGATGGTCAGGCGGCGACGGAGCTCTCCCAGGTGATCGAAGAGCGGCATACGCGCAGGTCCGATAGGCATTACTCATCGCCTCCCTTCGGGGCGTCGGTGGCAGCAGCGTCGTCCTCGGCCTCGAGCTCGC
>DXLY01000025.1:3168-18111 GCA_019414465.1 Collinsella sp. | reverse complement strand
GCCGTCGTGGGCTCTGCCGGCTCGGGCTCGGGCTCCGGCTCTGCAGCAGGCTCGGGCTCGGCTGCGGCAGCAGCAGGCTCGGCCTTGGCGGGCTCGGCGCCCTCGGCCTCGGACTCCTCAGCAGCACCCTCGCCCTCGGCGGCACCCTCGCTCGCAGCCTTCTCGGCAGCAAGGCGGGCACGGCGCTCGGCAAAGGTCTCCTTCTTGGCGGGCGCTGCCGTCTCGGCGGCATCCTCGTCCGCATCGGAATCGTCATCGACGGCAGTCTTCTTGGGCTTGACCGGTGCCGAAGCGGCCTCGCTCACCGGATCGATAATCTCGGACTGAACAACGGCCGTCATCTTTTCCTGCGTCTCGCGGAACTGACGGATGGCACGGCCGATCGTGCGGCCCATCTGTGGGAGCTTATCCGGGCCAAACAGCAAAAAGCCGAAGACCACGATGATCGCAAGCTCACCCTCTCCAATACCAAACACACATACCTCCAAGGCTCGATGTGAGTCGAGCCCGCACCGCGCCATTCGGCCGGAACTCGTCTATTCATTCGGTCAAGTATAGCGCCCGGACGCCAAAACGTCCGAGCGCATCACAAACATATGCCAAACGGCATGCCCTTTTGGGGGCAAAGATTATGCAGCGGTGATCGAAATCTCCTGGTCGACACCCAACAGCTGAACCACGCGCATCACCGGGGGCTGCACATTGGTGCAGCTAAAGCGCTTGCCGTGGTCGACCGCGTGGTGCGCGGCGCCCACGAGTACGCCAATGCCCGTCGAATCGATGTAGCTCACCTGGGCAAAATCGAGCTCAACGGCCTCAGTGGGCTGCTCGAGCGCCAGGTCGATGGCATTGCGCAGGCTATCGGCGTTAGAGATATCGATCTCGCCGGTTACCTTAATGGTGTAGAGCTCTGGCGTGGGGTTGGTGGAAATGCCCAAATCCATGTATACGCTCCTTTGTGTATCGAAAGTGCGGATAGTACGGGAAGCCGCGCGTTAGGCGCGCTCGGCACGCGCAAGCTCGGCAGCGACAAGCTTCACAGCCAGCACCAGCACATCGAGCGCGGCCTCCAGGTCCTCGACCGTGGGATAGCTCGGCGCGATGCGGATGTTGGTATCGCGCGGGTCCTTGCCATAGGGCCAGGTAGCGCCGGCCGGTGTGAGCTTGACGCCCAGGTCGGCGCAGAGCGCGGCGACCTTTTGGGCCGAGCCCTCGGGACCATCGAAGCTTACAAAGTAGCCGCCGCGGGGGTGCGTCCAAGTAGCGCAGCCCGTATCGCCCAAGCCCTCGGTGAGCTTGCGCTCAACGGCCTCAAAGCGCGGGCGCAAAAACTCGGCATGCTTTTTCATGTGCTCCTTGACCGCCTCGATGGTGGGAAGGAAGCGCACGTGACGCAGCTGGTTGAGCTTATCGGCACTGATGAGGCCGGCCTTCAGGCGCTTGGAGAACTCGGCGATGACCGCGGGGCTCGCACCGATAAAGCCGATACCGGCGCCCGGGAAGGTGATCTTGGACGTCGAGGCAAAGGCCACCACGCGGTCCTCGGTGCCCGCCGCGCGAGCGAGGTCAAAAATGTTTGCGAGCTCATCGGTCTCGTCGTACAGGTCGTGCACGCAGTAGGCGTTGTCCCAGAAGATGCGGAAATCGGGCGCGGCCGTGGGCATCTCGACCAGGCGACGCACAGTGTCCTCGCTAAAGGTGATGCCCGTGGGGTTGGAATACTTGGGCACGCACCATATACCCTTGATGGAATCGTCGGCGGCAACCAGGCGCTCGATCTCGTCCATATCGGGGCCGTTGTCGGTCATCGCGACGGGAACGTTCTCGATACCCAAGTCGGCGGTAATGCCAAAGTGGCGATCGTAGCCGGGAACAGGGCACAGGAACTTGACCTTCTTGCCGTCGTGCGCAGCCTCGTAAGCCTCCCAGGGCTCGCTGCCGCACGAGCCACAGCGCCAGAACATGCCGGCGATGTCGTGTTCGATCAAAAGGCTCGACGAACCCAGCACGAGTGTCTGCTCGGCGGGGCAACCCAGGAACTCCCCCGCCAGCTTGCGCGCCGAGGGAATGCCCTCAAAGCAGCCGTAGTTGGAGCAGTCGACGTTGCCGTCGTGCAGATCGGCATCGGCATTGAGGATATCGAGCATGGGTCGAGAGATGTCCACTTGGGAGGGCGACGGCTTGCCGCGGGCCATGTCGAGCGCCAGGCCCTTGGCCTTGACCTCGGCGACCTCGGCTTTGAGCGCCTCGATGGCGGCATCGAGTTCGGTGGTTTCCATCTTCTGGTAGATCGTCTGCATGGGTGCGACCTTTCGCGAAGCGGTACGTTGCAGTTCGTCTAAGTATAGACCGCCACCGCCGCAACGGTATGAAGCCGTGATAGATTAAGTCCATCGCAATGAATTACGAATCGCCGCGCATGCCGGCGTGGGGCGCCCAAGGAGGCACTATGGAGTACGGATCGTTCCAGGCCGAGGAATTCGGCGACCTGCAGCGCCTGGTCGACGGACTGTTTTACGACCGCCACGCCATCGACCGTCTGGATCTGATCGTACAGGCCGAAATCTTGGACCTGGCGCCCGATCTCATGGAAATCGTCAACCTGCTGCCGCCCGGCTATTACGATCGTCAGTCCCTTTGCGACCAGCTCAACTCTGCCTTGGCCGCCCACGGCTGGGGCGCCGTCTACGGCACCGTGGAATAAACCTAGTCATTAAGAACGTCCCGAATGACTAAAACGCCGCCTGTGATGGTGTTCACTGGCGGCGTTTTCAAACTTGTATGTGCTTTTACTCGTCCTTGGGCGCGGGGTGTTTGCAGATCACACTCATGTAGATCATGCCAAGTACGGCCGCGGTGACAGAGCCGGCGAGAATAGCGGCCTTGGCGGCCAGAACCTCAAACTGGGCCGTCGGGAAGGCAAGGCCGCTGATGAGAATCGACATGGTAAAGCCGATACCGCCCAGAATGCCCACACCGGCAATCATGTGCCAGTTAACGTTATGCGGCAGCTCGGAGATCTTAAGCTTAACCAGGGCAAACGTCATACCAAAGATGCCGATCGGCTTGCCCAGCAGCATGCCAAAGTACACGCCGAGCGTCACCGGGTCGGTGAGCAGCGTGCTCATGTCCACGCCCACTAAGCGAACCTGAGCGTTTACGAACGCAAAGATCGGCAGGATCACAAAGTTGACCGGCGTGGAGATCAGACGCTCCATGCGGATGAGCGGCGGGGTCACGCGGTGCATGACGCGCTCGACCTTGGTGGTCGAGACGGTAAAGTCATGCTGGCCCAGGATGTGTGCCTCGTCATCGTAACGGTCATCGAGCAGCGGCAGGCACTCGCCCAACCAATCGGTGAGGCTATCGAGCTTGACGCCGCACTTGGCCGGGATGGTAAAGGCCAAGATGACGCCAGCAAGCGTGGCATGTACGCCGCTCTTGAACATGCAGAACCACAACAGCAGACCCAGTACCGAATACGGGGCAAGGCGGTAATGCTGCGTCTTGTTGAGCCACACGAGCGCGCAGGTCACAAGCGCGGCGGCGCCCAACCAAAACGGATTGGGGCTCTGACCGTAGAAAATGGCGATGGCGGCGATGGAGATGAGGTCGTCGGCGATGGCGAGCGTCGAGAAGAACACGCGCACGCCGTTGGGCACGCGATTGCCCAAAAGCGACAGCACGCCCAGCGCAAAGGCAATATCGGTTGCCATGGGAATGGCCCAGCCGTTGTGCGCGCCGGCATGGTTAAAGATCAGGTAGATGCAGGCGGGAACGACGACGCCGCCCACGGCTGCAAGCATGGGAAGCATGGCCTGACGCGGGTTTTTGAGCTCGCCGACCGTCATCTCGTACTTAAGCTCAATGCCCACCAACAAAAAGAAAATCGCCATGAGGAAGTCGTTGACGAAAAGCTCAACGGTGAGACCAGCCGTAAGGTTGCCCAGACCCACATACAGCGGGGTCTCCAAAAAGTGATGGATGGCCTCGTAGGCATCGGTATTGGCGCAAATGACGGCGGCGATGGCGGCGAAGACCATGACGGCGGCGGAAATCGTGCCGTTCTCGGCGATGCGCTCCCAGATGTCGTGACGCTCAAAGCGCTTGCGCTCACGAACGTTGAACAGCTGCTCAGTTGCTGCCATGGGCGGCTCCTTTCACGGGAAAGCTCCCGTCTTAAAAAAGCACGGCCCGCCCAAGTGACGGCGCCGCGCTCTAACGTATTACGCTTGCATCTAGCCTACCCTGCACGACAAGCACGCAGGCATGGCCGAAAAGCGGAACCACAGGTTGAACATTATTTGTTCAACGGCGCGGGCCCGCCTGTCCAAGAGACGACGCGGCGCCGTGCACAAAAAACGACCGGAGCGCGGGGCGTCCGCGGTCCGGTCGTGGCGTTTGGTCAACTAAACCTAGCAGGCGGCCATGATGGGGGCTGCGACCTGCTTCTTACGGGAGAGGACGCCCGGCATCCAGACGCCGTCGTGCTCGTCGGCAATGCCCAGGCCCTTCTGAGCGGCCTCGGTCTCGCCCTCGAGCAGGACCTGCGAGCCTTCCTCCATGATGTCGGTGATGCACAGAACGATGCCGTCGGCACCCTTCTCGGCGGCGTAGGCGCGCATGGCCTCGCGAATCTCGTCGATCATGCCGAGTGCGCGGGTCTTGTCGACAGTCTCGTACTGGCCGATGAGCAGCTTCTTGCCGGCGGGCTCGAACATCTTGATGTCGTTACCGACCATCTCGGCTGCGGTGAAGGAGCCGGACGGACGGGTGAGGAAGACCTCCATGCCAAACTTGACCGGGTCGACGCCCACCTGCTCGCCGAGCTTGGCGGCGACGGCGCGGTCGACATCGGTGGTGGTGGGGCTCTTGAGCATGAGCGTGTCGGTCATCATGGCCGAGAGCAGCAGCTTGGCCTGGACGTCGGAAAGCTCAATGCCGAGCACGCCGGCGAGCTTGGTGACGATGGTGCAGCTGGAGCCCCAGGGCAGGCAGATGTAGTGCAGCGGGCCGGCGGTCTCGAAGTCGCCGATGCGGTGATGATCGACAACGCCAAAGACCGTGGCGTCCTTAAGGCCGGCGACGGACTGGGCAGACTCGTTGTGGTCGGTGAGGACGACGAGCTGACCGGCCTCGACGGACTCGATCACGCGGGGCTCGGCGATGCCGGCGTCGGCGAGCAGCTTGGCAGACTCTGCCGGAAGCTGACCAAGGGCGCAAGCCTCGTAGGTGTTGCCGGCATACTCAACCTGGTTGAGCAGCTGGGACAGGACGACGGCGCTCATGATGGCGTCGTTATCGGGGTTCTGGTGACCGAAGACAAGAACGTTTGCCATGGATATCCTCCACTTGATATGTGTACTTGGACGTAGCTATGGTAGCACGCCGATGCCGAGCCTTCGCAGACGGAAGGGCCACGGCATATTTTGGGGCAGGCATGGAGGCCAAGGCTGTCCCTTTTGCACCATGTTGGTGCAAAGTAACCTGCCCCCCTTGCACCAGCTATTTACCGGCAGCGCGCAGGGCTACGTAGGCGGCACCGATGATGCCGGCGTCGTTGCCGAGCGAAGCGACCTTGATGGGCGTCTCGCGCGAGGCAGAAAGCGCGTACTGCTTAAAGTGCTCGCGGACCTTGTCGAGGTAGACATCGGCCGAAGCGGATGCGCCGCCGCCGATCAGGAACATCTCGGGATCGACCACGTTGGCAATAAGCGCCAGGGCGCGACCGAGATAGTCGGCCATGGTATCGGCCGCGGCCAGCGCGAGCTTGTCACCCTCGCGGCAGGCCTGGAACACGTCCTTGGAATCGGAGGGGCCGGTGAGCTCGATGGGCTCGACGCCCGCCTTCTTGCACTCGGCTAGGTAGTTGCTCACCACGCCGGTGGCGCTGGAATACTGCTCCAGGTGGCCATGGCCGCCACAGCCGCAGGTGCGCTCCTCGTCGGGATTCAGGCACATGTGGCCAATCTCGCCGCCGGCGCCCACAACGCCCGACACCACGTCGCCGTTGACGATAACGCCGCCGCCCACGCCGGTACCGATGGTGACCATCACCACGTTCTGCACGCCCTTGGCAGAACCGAGCCAGGCCTCGCCCATGGCAGCGGCGTTGGCATCGTTCTCGTACTTAACGACCGCGTCGGGGCAGTGCTCCTGGATGGCGATCCTAAGCTCGGGCAGGTTGATGGCAATGTTGGCCTTGACCTTGGCATCGCCCGAAGCCGGAATGGGGCACGGAACGGCCAGGCCAATGCCCGCCACAAAGGCACGCGGGATCTGCGCCTTGGCGACCACCTGGTCGATAGCCTCGGTCACCGCGGCAAAGCCCGCAGCATCAACGATGGGAGGCGTGGGCACGCTGGCCTTGGCAAGCAGGTTGCCGTCCTCGTCGAACAGGCCCTCCTTAACCGAAGTGCCGCCGACGTCGATGCCGATATAGTACTGCTTAGGTTCCATGGGAGCCCACCTTTCTCGTTTAAACATTGCCTGTATGGTACCGCTCCCAAGACAAAAACCTGCCAAAAAGGGACAGGTTTGTTTTGGCAGGTTTTATCTGGGAAAACGCAAACGACCGCTCAAAAGGTCGCGCAGGGCCTTCACCAAATATAAGGGCACCGGGAGGCGGAGACTCCCGGCGCCCGTCAAAGGGACTGTGTTGTCTGTTGGACCGCGGTCCATCGCGGCGATAACGCCGACTAGGCCTTAAGCGCCTGCAGCAGCTTGTGGACCTCGATGAGCTCCGTGGCCATGACGCGCATGGTCTCGGTGCCGGCCATCTGGTCCTCGGCATGCAGCAGAATCAGCGGGGCCTCACCGTTACGCTCGCCGTTGGCCTCCTTTTTAAGGAGCCCCATATGGACATCGTGGCCACCGTTGTAAGCCTCGTCGCCCTGCTTAATAAGCTCCTCGGCGGCGTCAAAATCGCCCTCCTTGGCCTTTTGCACGGCATTGATGTACATGCTCTTGGCGGTTCCGACGAAACTGATGATCTCGAAGCAGGTCATCTGCAGCTCGTTCATATCCTCCATGCGCTGCACCTAGCCCATCACGCTGACGCAGTGGTCGATGATGCCAGCAGCGTTCATGCGGCCGTAGTCGACCATGTTGATGACCTCAACCGGGAAGCGGCCAGCGGCCTCCTTCTCAAAATCGCCCTTGGTGTAGCCAATCTGCGGGCCGAGCAGCAAGATATCGCACTCGTCCAGGTGATCGTGAGCCTCGTTCATAGGACGGGCCTCGACCTCGATGTCCAGACCACGGTTTGCGACCTCGGACTGCATCTTCTGGACCAGCAGGCTCGTGGACATGCCGGCATTGCAGCAAAGCATGATCTTCTTCATGGTTTCCTCCTTATAACTGCGCGGCGCGCAGACGACAACTGGTTTTATTCCTTGCGGCTACTGTACCCACCCCCTGCGTCTTTACGCAGGGGGAGCCGCGAGCACCGGCACCGCACACCGGCGCCCGCAACAATGAAAGGGAAAACGAACCGTTTAGGCGTTCTGCTCGGCAAGGGCCTCCTGCTTGGCGATGGCCTTCTCGGAGATCCTCATAAAGGGCAGGTAGACAGCCATGCCGATGACAAGCTCGAGGGCCTGCCACATGCCGGCGCGCCAGTCAAAGCCCGTGGCAAGCAGGGCGTTAATGACGGGAGGCATGGTCCAAGGCACCTGGGCGATGCAGGGGCTGATGATGCCCGCGCAGGTCAGGCCATAGGTGATGCCGATGAACAGGTCGGGAAGAAGCACGAACGGAATCATGAGCGGCAGGTTGTACACGACGGGGTAACCGTAGATGACCGGCTCGTTGATGTTAAACAGGCCAGGAACGATAGCCATCTTGGCAACGGTCTTGGAAGCCTTGTTCTTAGAGAACAGGAAGGTATCGAGCAGGAGCATGAGGGTGCAGCCCGAGCCGCCGATAAGGGCGAAGCTGTTGACGATCTGCATGTTCATGTAGTGATCGGGCTGGATGGTGCCGCCGGCGGCAAAGGTGGCCATGTTGTCGACGATGAGCATGGTCAGGATCGGCTCGACGGTAGCGCCAGAGATGGTGGACTGGTGAATGCCGACGCAGAACAGCAGGTTCGCAAGCGTGTAGATGAGGATAACAGCCCACGGACCGGCGTTCATGATGCTCTTGAGCGGGTTGGAAATGCACGTGGAGATGATGGTGCACAGATCGGTGCCGGCAAACACGGCGAGCAGAGCCGCGGCAATGGCGAAGATCGAGAGGTTGAGCAGCATCGGGATCATGACGTTAAAGGAGTTGGAGACCGCGGGAGGCACACCCTCGCCCAGCTTGACCTTAAGCTTCTCGACGCCGGAAATCTTAATGAAGAGCGTGACGGAGAGCAGGGCGATGATGATAGCCGCGAACAGGCCGTTGGTGCCGGTGTTGGCAGTCGAAAGGGCGCCCGTGACCTCGGCAGAGGTGATCTTGTCGGTGAGCAGCGGGCTCGTGGCGGCAAGCGTGGCGGTGATCTGCTGCGGCATCATGATGACGAAAGCAGAGATGGCGACGACCACGCAGGCAAGCGGGTTATCGAAGCGCTCGTTCTTAGCGAGGCTGTAGCCGATCAATCCGGCCAAGATAATGGCAGAGACGTTGAGGGTGCCCAGCGTAATTGCCGAACCCCACGTCTGAAGGTTGGCAAGGCCCGCTGCATCGAGCGGGAACAGGGGGAACACGACGTTGTTAATAAGAACCGCGATACCCGCAAGGATATAGAGCGGCGTGATGGTCGCGAAGGCATCGCGCAGGGAACGCAGGTGAACCTGGTTTCCCACCTTCGCAGAGACCTCGGCAAACTTGTCGAGGAAGCTCTTTCCGTTGTCACTGGCCATGATTGCTCCTAACTTTCAAATCCGGCCTTTTCCTATGCGCACGGTGGTCTGTCGCCCTCTGCCACCAGATGTGCCATGTTTTGCGCGCGGCGGCGCGCGGTCTGGGCGTTCGCCCGGTCGCTAATCAACCACGTGGGTCGTTGCGACCTGCTTGAGCCAGGCTGCCGACTTCTTAAGGCGACGCTTGTAGCCGTCCATGAGGTCGACCTCGACAAAGCCGTAACGGTTCTTAAAGGCATTGGCCCAAGACCAGTTATCGATGACGGCCCAGTAATGGTATCCGCGGCATTTGGCGCCCTCGGCGATTGCCTTGGCGACCCACTCCAGGTGCTGGCGCACAAAGTCGACGCGGTAGTCATCCTGGATGGTTCCTTCGGCGTCACGGTTCTTGTATTCGTCCATGATGCCGATACCGTTCTCGGATACAAACCACTCAAGATCGGGGTAGTTCTTAGCGCAGTCCATGCCAAAGTCGTAGAGGCCCTGCGGGTAGATTTCCCAGCCGCGGCTCTCGTTCATAACGGCGTCGGGCCATACGTACTCGTCGGCAAAGTGCGGCAGGCCGTACTGGTCGACCTTGCTCGCCGGCGCCTGAACACGCGTGGGGTGGTAGTAGTTGCAGCCGAGCCAGTCGACAACACCCTGCTTGAGAATCTCTTGGTCGCCGGCACGGAACGGGAGCTTAACGCCGCCCTCGGCCAGGCTGTCGAGCACGTCGGCGGGAAGCTCGCCCTTGGTAATAAGGTCGAGCCACCAGCGATTGTTGATGCCGCTGGTCATACGCACGGCCTCGAGGTCTGCCTCGCTGGGGTTCTGCTTGGTGTAGACCGGGGTAAAGCAGTTGATCATGCCGATCTTGGCATCGGCGCGAATAGCGCCCTCGTCATAGGCGCGACGATAGTTGGCCACGGCCAGCGCATGCGCCAGCGAGATGTGATACTGCACGGTGCGGGCGCGGGTGAAGTCGTGGAGCTGCGGGAACCACACGCCCTCCTGATAGCGCTGCTCGGGCTCGACGATAGGCTCGTTAAAGGTGAACCAGTACTTGATCTCCTGGCCAAACTCGTGGAAGGCGACGTCGGCGTAATGCGCGTAAGCCTCGACGACCTCACGGCTCTCCCAGCCGCCACGGTTAAAGAGGTAGGTGGGCATGTCAAAGTGGTACAAGTTGACAAACGGCTCCAGGCCGGCCTCGCGAGAAGCGCGGAACAACTCGTGATACCACGCAGCGCCCTCCTCATTAAGGTTGCCGTCGGCATCGAGCAGACGGCTCCACTGGATGGAAGTGCGATAGGTATCCAGGCCCAAGTCCCTCAAAATGCGAAAGTCTTCCTGGTACTTGGCCATAAAGTCATTGCCGGCATAAGAGCCAACGCAGTTGTAAAACGAACCCAGATCCTGGATGGACCAGGTGTCCCACAGGTTCTCGAGCTTGCCGCCCTGGTTCCACTGACCCTCAGTCTGCGGGCCGGACATAGCAGCGCCAAAGAAGAAGTCACGGGGCAGCTGATACTGTGCCATCAAAGTCCTCGCTTTCGTGTTCTAGAGCTTCCGGTTGGAGACGGGTTTGCTTTGGCAGGTTATCCGGCGCGGGCGCGCACCGGTTATACCGATATCCAACCCACCAAAACAAAACCGGCCCCAAACAGTCAATCCTGTTCTGCGCTAGGATTCCGTTTGTTGCTTAAACTATAGCGCTCTAATTTTAAAAGTAAAGCGTCTTTTTCTTTTTTCTTTCTCGAACTTCTTAGATAAAAGTAATATGGGTGCCCTGTTGAGGGTTATACTTACTTTTGTATTCAAATATGTCGGAAAGGAGGTTCCATGATTCCCAAATACGAGGCGATAGCTGCAGATATTCGTCGGAGTATTGAGGATGGCGCTCTTAAACCGGGCGATAAGCTTCCCACCGTCGTTGAGTTCTGCGAGCTCTATAGCGTTTCCAAAATCACCGTCAAACGAGCTATCGAGCAAATCACCGAGGAAGGTCTTATTACCAGCCGTCGTGGATCGGGTACCTACGTTAAGGACACGGCGGGACTTCCCGGCCAGGCGTTTTTCCAGGGCAAAAACGACCGTGCCCAGGGCTTTTCGTATGAGCACCGCGGGGAGAAGGTGACCTCGGTGGTCTACGATTTCTCGATCGTTAATCCACCAGCGGACATCGCAGCCCAGCTGGGAATTGCAGAGGATGACTTTGCCTATCACGTCGTGCGCGTGCGTCAGGCCGATGAGAAGCCCATCGTTATCGAGTACACCTACATGCCCCTCGAGCTGATTCCAGGCCTTAAAAAGAAGGACCTGTACGGATCGGTCTACCACTTCATCCGCGAGCAATGTGGGCTGAAGATTTCGAGCTTCCACCGTACCATTCGCGCCGTGGCAGCAACCGAGGAAGAAGCCGAGCGTCTGGACACCAAACTTGGCTCTCCCCTGCTCGAGCTCACCCAGATTGGCTTTTTGGACAGCGGCGCCGCCTTTGAGTATTCGGTCTCGCGCAACGTTGGCGACCGCTTTGAGTTGCACAACGTAACGTTGGCATAGGTTTTTGTAGTCATCCGGGCGCTCGCTTTGAGCTGTTTTGTGCAGCGCCCGCGCAACACAATGGGGGTATGAACATGTCCGATTTGATTAAACTGACGCCGATCTTTCACGAGAAGATCTGGGGCGGCCGCCAGCTCGAAACCGTATTTGGTTACGACATTCCCGAAGGTCCCATCGGTGAGTGCTGGGCCATCTCGGCCCATCCCAACGGTGACTGCCAGATTGCGGAGGGCCCGTATGCCGGTCACACGCTGTCGTGGCTGTGGGCCGAGCACCGCGAGCTCTTTGGCAATTGCGAGGGCAAGGAGTTCCCGCTGCTCATTAAGATTCTGGATGCCAAGGACGACCTTTCAATCCAGATTCATCCCAACGACGAGTACGCCGCCAAGCACGAGAACGGCAGCCTGGGCAAAACCGAGTGCTGGTATGTGCTGGACTGCGAGCCCGGCGCCACGATCATCGTCGGCCAGCGCGCGCACGACCGCGCCGAGGCCGCACAGATGATCGAAGAGGGCCGTTGGGACGAGATGCTCAACGTGCTGCCGATTCACAAGGGAGACTTTTTCCAGATCGACTCCGGCACCGTTCACGCCATCAAGACCGGCACGCTGATTCTGGAGACGCAGCAGTCGAGCGACGTGACATATCGCCTGTACGACTACGACCGCCCCGGCACCGACGGCAAGCTGCGCCCGCTGCACATTGAGCAGAGCCTCGACTGCATCGACTTTGATGCTCAGGCTCCGACCGACGGCACGGTGACCGCGCCCGAGGTGGACGGCGTGACCGAGCTCGAGTCCAACCCCTGCTACACCGTCGATCGCGTGCGCGCCAACGGCAGCAAGACCCTCGACCAGCGCTGGCCCTTCATGTGCCTGTCGGTCATCGACGGCGAAGGCACCGTCTGCGGCGACCCCGTCCACAAGGGAAGCCACCTGCTGGCCCCGAGCACCGTCAGCTCCATCGACCTCGAAGGCAAGATGGAACTGATCATCAGCCACCTCTAGTTCGCACCAACAACCCAAACGCAACAAGGGGCTCCCCCGTTCACCAACGGGGGAGCCCCTTGTCCATATATATCAGCCCACCCGGCTCTCCAGATCAAAAAAGCGGACGAGCAGAGCGACGTTCGCAAGCAACGTTATCTAAGGACCTGGACGGGCGTATGGGGCAACATCGATCGCGAGTTCCGCACGAGCCGGAGAGCACTTAATGTGCTCTCCGTGCGAGCAGGACTGCCCGAGCAGGCGACCAAAGCCCCCGGCGCGCCCGCCTAGCCGGATGTACGGGTTTTCCAGGTGCGGCAGATCGGCCTGAAAGAGGAGGGCATAGACCTTGAGGTCATGCCCGACGATTGAAGGCCGAGGTGCCGTGCCTGGGAAAGCCGCCTAGGTCAGTTTCACTATAGGCGCGAAGCCCTTCATTAGCTTTTTGGTCTGGCCGGTCTTTTCGAATTGAACCTCGATCATGTCTCCGACAACCGAGATCACGGTACCCGTGCCAAAGGTCTTGTGACTCACGGTATCGCCCGCGGCAAAATCCTGCGATGCGCTCGCGCGATCGACCTTGCGCTCCACCGTCGGCGATACCTTGGACGACGGCTTTTTGGCTCGCGGTGCACCCGAGCCAAAGGTCGAGGCAACACGACCAGCGTCGGGCGAGACCCCGCGATGGCGCTCGGTCCCGTAACTGCTGCCACCAAAGAAATCGTCGAAGCTCGATCCGCCGCGCGAGGCGGAACCGCCCGTCGAGCGCGTATGTGAGCCAAACACCTTGCCGCCGTACATATCCGAGCCCATGCCCGAGCCAAAGGTGCCGCGACGATCGCCGCGCTTCTCCCAGCCCGTGCCCTCAAAACCGGCAGAACCGATACCGCTGAACTCGATATCCTCAAACGGAATCTCGTTGAGGAAGCGCGAGCGCGGGTTGGCAGAAGTTGAGCCGTACGTACGGCGCGTGGCCGCATAGGTCAAGAACAGGCGTTTACGGGCGCGCGTGATGGCGACGTAGGCCAGGCGACGCTCCTCCTCGAGCTTGCCTGGATCGTCACTGCCGCCAAAGTCGTGCACGTGCGGGAAGATACCCTCCTCCATGCCGGCCACGAACACCGCCGGGAACTCCAGGCCCTTGGCGGAGTGGATGGTCATCATGGTGATGGCATGCGTCTCGCCGGCCAGGGAATCCAAGTCGGAGCGCAGGGCCAGCCACTCCATGAGTGCCGGCAGCGCCTTACAGGTGAGCGGACCGTAGGTGCGCTCAATCTCGTCGGCATGCACGGCACCCGCTGGCATCTCCGTCGGCGCGGCATACGCGTTGCCCGCGATGGCGGCGGCCAGGGCATCCTGTGGCGAGAGCGCCGAGGCGGCTAGGCTATCGAGCGGATTGGAACCTGCGGCATCGCGCGCGCCGACGAGTGCCTCAAACGAGGATGTCGGGGCGGACGGCCCCGGTTCGGGCGCAGGCGCGCTCACCACGACGGACTCGGGCTCGGCGCCGGCAGGCACGTCGGCAACACCGGCTGCGCGCAGCTCTTCTAGGCTCTCGAGCGTACCCTCGATATCCTCGTGCGTCTCCTCAAATTCGGCCGCAACGCCCAGGAATTCCTGGATGTTCTCGGCGCGGCTCTCGGACTCCATGGTGCCCTCGGCGCGGAATGCCTGCAGCAGGCCCGTCTTGTCGACAATCATCTCGACGACGTCCTTGAGCTCGCCATCCATGCGACGGCCCTCGCGCACCAGCGACACAAAGCTCGACAGGCCATTGCGCACCTTGGCGCTAAACATGCCGGTTTCGGCGCACGCGATCTCGCAGGCCTGGAAGAACGAGCAGCGGTTGTCGCGCGCCAGCTGCTCAATTTTTTGAATCGAGGTGGAACCGATGCCGCGGCGAGGTGTGTTGATGACGCGCCTGACGCTCATCTCGTCGGCCGGGTTCACGATCATCTTGAGGTAGGCCATGACGTCGCGGATCTCGGCACGGTCGAAGAATCGCGTGCCGCCCACGATCTTGTAGGGCACGCCCGCGCGCAGGAACATATCTTCGAGAATGCGCGACTGGGCGTTGGTACGATAGAACACGGCGATATCGTCGTAGCTCGTGCCCTTGGAGTGCAGCTTCTCGATCTCGCCGGCAATCCAGCGGCCCTCGTCGCGCTCGTCGCTCGCCTGGAAGGCCTGGATCTTCTCGCCATCGCCCTCGGCCGTAAACAGGCGCTTGTCCTTGCGCTGCGAGTTATGGCGCACCACGGCGTTGGCGGCACTCAGGATATGACCAGTAGAGCGGTAGTTCTGCTCCAGCTTAACGGTCTTGCAGTCTTTAAAGTCCTTCTCAAAGTCCAGGATATTGGTGATGTCGGCGCCACGCCAGCTATAAATGGACTGGTCATCGTCGCCCACGACCATGAGGTTTTGGTACTTGGCGGCCAGCAGGTTAGCGATCTCGTACTGGACGTGGTTGGTGTCCTGATACTCGTCGACGCTAATGTAGCGGAAGCGCTCCTGGTACTTGTCGAGCACCTCGGGGCGGGTGCGCAGCAGCTCGAGCGTGCGCA
>DXLY01000025.1:0-3158 GCA_019414465.1 Collinsella sp. | reverse complement strand
TCGAAGTCCATCGCGTTGGCGGCGCGCAGGCGGCGTTCCAGCTCCAAGTAGACCTGCGCGGCCTTTTTGTCGTTGGGGCTGTCGGCGGATTTGAGCATGTCCTCGGGGCCGATCATGGCGTTTTTGGCCGAACTGATCTTGCTGCGGATCATGTTGATGGGGAATTGCTTTTGCTCGATACCGAGCGCCTGCATAATATCGCGCACCATGCGCTTGGAATCGTCGTCATCGTAGATGGTGAACTGACCGGTGTAGCCCAGCAGGTCAGCGTCCTCGCGCAGCATGCGCACGCACATAGCATGGAAGGTGCACACCCACATGCCGCGGGTACCGCTGGGGATGAGTGCCGCCAGACGCTCGCGCATCTCGGCCGCGGCCTTGTTGGTAAACGTGATGGCAAGGATCTGCCAGGGCTTAACGCCCAGGTCGCCGAGCATATGTGCGATACGGAAGGTCAAGACGCGGGTCTTGCCCGAGCCGGCGCCGGCAAGGACCAGCAGCGGGCCCTCGGTGGTCAGGACCGCCTCGCGCTGAGCGGGATTAAGGCTGTCGATGTCGACGAGCGGCTTGGCGGGCTTGGGCGCCGGCGCGGGAGCGTCGTAGATGTCGAGCGGAACGAGCTCGGGCTCCGGCGCAGCAGGGGCGGTGTATGCATCGAGCGGCACGGGTTCCGGCGCGGGCGGCACAGGTACCGCGACATTCTTTTCCCAGGGCAAGGGCTGGGTCATGGGCGACTCCTCATCTGACGGACGGCGCGCCTGCGGGCAGCGCCATAGTTTGAGCCGTACCAGTATACCGAGCCGCGCGGACACCGACGCAAATCACACCACGACTCCGTGCGCCACCGTCAGGCCCGCCCAGCGGATTTGGCGCAATGGGGTCAGGTTAGTCTGCACCACATTGGTGCAAAGAAACCTGGCCCCATTGCGCCAATCACGGAGCCACCGATGTCATGGCAACGGTAGCGAGCGGCGGCCAGGGCGAACAAATTGGCATGAAAAGGGGGCGGCATAGACCTTTTGGTCATGCCGCCCCCTTCGAATGACAAGTTGTCTCCCTGGCCGCCGCGCGGCGTCAACCAAGTTACAGGCCGAGCATAGGCTCCAGAACGAAGAAGTATGCGAGCACTACGACGCCCAGGATGATGCGGTAAACACCGAAGCACTTGAAGTCGTGACGGCGGACGAAGCCCATGAGCCACTTGATGGCGATGAGCGAAACCACAAAGGCCACAACGCAGCCCACGCCCAAGATAGCGACCTCGTTGGCGCCGAACGTGCCGCCCTTGATGAAGTATTTGACCAGCTTGAGTGCACTCGCGCCAAACATGACAGGGATGGCCAGGAAGAACGTAAACTTGGACGCCACCGAACGCGTACAGCCCAAAAGCAGGCCGCCGATGATGGTAGAACCGGAGCGAGACGTACCAGGCACCAGCGAAAGCACCTGGAAGCAGCCGATACCCAGCGCAGTCTTCCAGCTCAGGTCCTCGAGCGTGGCGATGGAGCCAAAGTCCAGATTCTCGTCATCGTCCTCATCCTCAGCGGTAGCCGCGGCGGGCGCCGCAAAGTGCGCACCGGCGGGACGTCCACCCGACACCACAGCACGCGAGCCAAACGAACCGGCAACGGCCATTTCCTCGCGCTTGCTCGCGCGCCAGTTCTCGATCACGATAAACAGCACGCCGTACACAATGAGCGCCAGCGCCACGACGGGAGCATTGTAGAAATGCTCCTCCATCCAGTCGTTAAGCGGCAGACCGATCGCCGCGGCGGGAATGCAGCCGAGCACAATCTTGCCCCACAGCACCCAGGTGTCGCGACGGCCCTCCTTGCCCTTGCTGGGCGAGAACGGATTGAGCTCATGGAAGAACAGCACACAGACGGCCAGAATGGCGCCGAGCTGAATCACGACCAGGAACATATTCCAGAACGTCTCGCTCACGTTCATCTTGACGAACTCGTCCACCAAGATCATGTGACCGGTCGACGAAACAGGCAGCCATTCGGTGATGCCCTCGACCAGGCCCATGAAGGCAGATTTTAGAAGCTCGATAATATCCAAAGGGACCCCCTCGTTAGACACCCGCCGATATTGTTCTGCGGACGGTGCGGGCGATGTCCCATTATCAACCGTTCGGGCGCGTCTACGCCTACCCTTACCAAAAAACTCGCCCGTTCACAGAATTGCGAGCGGTCAAACCCAAATCCTTGGGTATAACTGCAACAAGATAAAGTGTCCGGCGGCCAACGCGCCCGCGCCCGCCCGATGCACGAGCCCCGCGCCCGTGCGATAGACCAAGGAGGAAACCATGAACGAGGGCTACACCAAGGTATTTGTTTCACTCGACGGTACTGAGCAGCAGGATTTTGTGCTCGCACGCGCCATCAAGGTCGCCGCGAACAACGGCGCCAAGCTAATCATCGGCCACGTTATCGATTCCACGGCGCTCGAGAGCGCCGGTTCCTATCCGGTCGATCTGGTCAACGGCCTAGAGGAGGCATTTAAGAACTCCATCGCCAAGCAGCTCGAAGAGGCCAAGGCCAATCCCGATATTCCCGAGGTCGAGGTCATGATTCGCGCCGGCCGTATTCGCGAGACGCTCAAGGACGAGATGCTCGACGTGGTTAAGCCCGACCTGGTGCTCTGCGGCGCCCGCGGCCTGTCCTCGATCAAGTATGCGCTGCTGGGTTCGATTTCGACGTTCCTGCTGCGCAACACGGACTGCGACATTTTGGTCGTGAAGTAGCGTTGCTCCCACCGGCCGCGGGGCCTGCGGGGTTTCCACGGGCACGTCCTCGCCGCGTTGCGGCTGCGGGATGTGCCCTTAGGAAACCCCTCCCGGCCCCGCGGCCTTCGCAGCCTTACTTCAGCGAGTTGGCTGATAAAAGATGGCGTGCCGCCCCGTTTGGGGCGGCACGTTTTGTTTTGGCTGCACGTTTTTGTTTGGGTGGGCGTCTGCCGCGTGCGTTACTCGAAATATTGAAACTTATTCGTTGAAAACGCGAATGTTACGACGAAGCCTTCGCCGGGCTCGGATGCCGCGGTGACGTCGATGCCCATCTTGGAGCACAGGCGCGCCACCAGGTAGAGGCCGATGCCCGTTGCGCGCTTGGTGGTGCGGCCGTTGTCGCCGGTAAAGCCCTTCTCGAACACGC
>DXLY01000024.1:22197-24453 GCA_019414465.1 Collinsella sp. | reverse complement strand
CAGGTCTGGGACAGGGGTCCGAAGTGGCCCTTACACCAACATTTCCGACACTACCGGCCTTGCACATGCGGGGCCGCGCTCTTGCGTTAGCATGGGACTACTTGTTTGGCTGTCAGCGGAGGCGATTGGCAATGGATAACTATTTGGACTTGATGCGCGCTCGCCGCGAGCAGATTCTGGAACGTTTTTATGCGGCGCTCGATCGCGCGGGCCGTACCCACGACGCCGCGAGCCTCATTGCCGTGTCCAAGACCGTTGGTGTCGATGAGACCGTTGCCGCCATCCAGGCGGGGTATCGCCATTTTGCCGAGAACCGCCCGCAGGAGCTGGTTCGCAAGCTCACGGGTCTGGCTGAGCATCCGGAGCTGCCCGAGGTGCGCTTCGATATGATCGGCAACCTGCAGACCAATAAGATCAATGCGGTGCTGGGCTCAGCCGAGCTGATTCACTCGGTGGGTTCGCTGCATCTGGCGCAGGCGATCTCGAGCCGTGCTGTTCGCAAGATTGAGGCAGGCGAGCTCGTCGGCCCCCAGCGTGTGCTCATTGAGGTCAATGTGAGTGGTGAGGAGTCGAAGGGAGGCTTTTCACCCGATGAGATTCGCGCCGCCGCGGGCGAGCTTGCAGAACTTGAGGGAATTTGCGTACAGGGGCTTATGACTATGGCGCCCCGGGGGAATAAGGATGTGGCACGCCGCACCTTTGCGGGGCTTCGTGAGCTGAGGGATGAGCTGGAGGCGGCGCATCCCG
This sequence comes from Collinsella sp., assembly GCA_019414465.1. Classification (GTDB taxonomy): domain Bacteria; phylum Actinomycetota; class Coriobacteriia; order Coriobacteriales; family Coriobacteriaceae; genus Collinsella. The sequence continues at coordinate 23,706 of DXLY01000024.1, read as the reverse complement.
ATTTGAACCTGCCTGAGCTTTCCTGCGGTATGAGCGAGGACTTTGAGTCTGCCCTTGAGGAGGGCTCTACGCTCGTTCGCCTGGGCAGGGTAGTATTTAGCCCGGAGTTTGCAGTAAAATAAGGCTCTGAAGTGCGCACTGATTATCGGGGCGCCTGCACTAAACCGCGAGAGGACACAACCATGGGCTTCCTTGACGAGATTAAAAATAAGATGCACCTGGGCGGCCAGCAGGGTTACGACCAGGGTTATGGCCAGGACGACGACTACGGCTACGATGACGGCTACGACGATGGCTATCAGAACAACGGCTACAGCGGAGCTTCGGGCGAGGGCTTCTACACCCAAGACGAGCCGAGCAACGGCCTGCTTGGTCAGACGCGCCGCGGTGAAGCTGAGTCGGTTGCCGTGTATACGCGCTCCGGTCAGCTGGTCGGCGATGACTCCCGCCATGCCACGACGTATAACCCGCCTTCGCGCTCGCAGGACAGTGTTGCGAGCGGTTATCGTCCCGGTGCCTATGACACGCCGTCGAGCTACGCCGAGAATACCCGCGCCCGTGCCGCCGCTGCACCCGCGCCTGCACCGAGCGATGCCTCGGCCTATGCGAGCAATATCATCAACGCCACGCCGCAGCTGCCGGCCTATGTCCTGCGCCCCGAGAGCTATGACGACGTGGAGACTGTGGTGCGCCGCGTTCGCACCAAGCAGCCTGTCGCACTGATTTTTGTGGGCGTACGCACCGAAGTTGCCAAGCGCGTCTTGGACTTCTCTTACGGCTTTGCCTGCGGTCTGGGTGCCACGGTCAAGGAGGTGGGCGACCGCGTGTTCATGGTGCTGCCCGCCGGTTGCGAGGTCAAAGATTCCGATCTCAAGAAGCTTAGTGCCGACGGCTACCTTAAGTAAAGACAAGACGAGGAGATTCCCATCAACATCTACACTATCGTCCAGCTGGTCAACACGCTGTTCAACTTCTATTCCACGCTCATTGTCGTCTACTGCTTTATGACGTGGATTCCCATGAAGCAGGGTGGTTTGCTTCAGGATATTGCTGCGGTGCTTGATAGCGTGTGCGGTCCGTGGCTCAACCTGTTCCGTCGTTTCATCCCGCCGATGGGCGGTATCGATTTTTCGCCGGTCGTTGCGATTATTGCGTTGCAGTTGGTGCAGAGGCTGGTTCTGCAGCTTCTTATAGGTATACTCGTGTAGAACTGTCTTAGTAACTTACGTCGGGCGTGTAGCGCCGAGGCGATGAAAAAGGAGACTTGTTATGGCTATTACCCCTGCAGACATCCAGGCTCAGACTTTCTCTGAGGCCAAGCGTGGCTACGATCCTGCCGAGGTCGACGTCTTCTTGGAGACGCTGTCCTCCGAGGTTGACGCTATGCTCGCTAAGATCGTCGACCTTAAGGGTCGTCTGACTGCTACCGAGCAGCAGCTTGCCGATGCGCAGGCTCAGCTTGCCCAGGCTCAGGATGCCACCGCCCAGGCCGTTCCTGCCGCCCCCGTG
>DXLY01000024.1:12476-22187 GCA_019414465.1 Collinsella sp. | reverse complement strand
AGAACGCTGAGCGTATCCGCAACGAGGCTGACGCCAAGGCCCGCGAGGTTATCCGCCAGGCTCTGACCGAGAAGCAGGCCGAGCTCGAGGAGATCGATCGTCTCAAGGCTTCCCGTGAGGAGTTCAAGGCAGAGTATCTCAAGCTCATCCAGCACTTCATGGACGATGCCCAGAATTCCTTCCCGGCCGATCTGATGGCTTCCACGCCGGTCGGTTCTGCCGCTTCTCCTGCAGTGACTGTTCCCGCCGAGCCGCTGCCCGTCGCTGACCCGGTTGTCCCCGTGGCCGATCCCTTCGCCCCGATCGACAACTTTGCTGCCGACGACCTGGACTAACATTCGGCCTACAATTTAGTGCCTAGAAAGGACCCGCAGCTTGCGGGTCCTTTTTTATGACTGTGCCGGAGTGCGTAACATAAAAAACCGAGCCCTGCACATAATGGCGCAGAACTCGGCGAACGGGTGAGCGGTCAAGGGTAGGTTTTAAGGCATGTCCCAAAACCTACTTGAGGAGGAAGTCGGAGAGGGGAATGGTACGGGCCTCGCGATGCTCGGGATCGGCGATGTGGTCGGCAGGATATCCACAGACGAGCATGTGATAGGGATAGACGCCCTTGGGCAGATTGAACTGCTCCTGTGCCACCCCAGGCTTAAAATGGCATACCCAGCACGTTCCCAGGCCCTGCTCGGTGGCCTCCATCATCATCTGATCGCAGACGATCGAAGTATCGATGGCACTCGAGTTCATCTGATCATACGGGCGCACCCAAGCATCATCGGTAACGCTGCAAATAAGAAAGATAAGCGGAGCTCCAAAGATAGATCCATCACGAGCAAAGCGCGGCTGACAAGCAGCAGCCTTCTCCAACAACTCCGGAGTATCAAGCACCATCACGCGGGTCGGATGATTATTACAAGCAGAAGGAGCAATACGCCCAGCCTCAACAATGGCATCCACAACAGCTTGCTCAACAGAACGATCCTGAAATTCACGACAAGAATACCGACCCCGAGCCAGATCCAAATAAGACATACAAGCCCTCCAACAATTAAAAATCAAACAAACCCAAAGTAACCCAAACAGTACCCAAAGCAGCAATCAGCCAAACGCTCATCGAGGGCCAAAGTGTCCGAACGGATACCAAAGGTCCCTTCAGCCAAACCCCCATTGCGCTATAACTATCAGCCAAAGTTCCCAATGGTGGTACGTAAGGGAGCGGGCCCGGCCACTAATAACCTTTTGAACGACTCTGCTTGCAGCCGGAGTGAAAAAGGTTATTAGTGGCCGGGCCCGCGACCGCCGGGACACGTACCCCCAATTAACTGTTCTTCATGACAATCGAATCCACAACATCGGCCACATTCTCACAGCAGTCAGCGCAGTACTCCAGGAAGGCGTACACGTCACGCCAGGCGATGACCTCGAGCGGGTCCTTGCCGTTAACGTGCAGGTTGCGCATGGCGTTGATATAGAGCTCGTCGGCTTCGGACTCGATGGTGTTGATCTGGATGACGAGTTCGCGCAGGGTCTTGGACTTGCGGTAGTTGGGCAGCTCGACCATCAGGTCTTTCATGGCGCGGCAGGCGTCAGTCACCTTGTGGGCGATGACGATGGCGTCGGGATGGATGCTCTGGATGTTGGTGAAGTAGACGCGCTGCACGACGCCCTCGATGCGGTCGAGCACGGTGTCGAGCGCGCAACTCATCAGGTCCAGATCCTCGCGCTCAAGCGGGGTGATAAAGGCAGTGAGCAGGGCATCCTCGAGCTCATGGTGCTTCTTGTCGGCCGCATGCTCAATCGCATGCATCTCCTCGAGCATGTCGTGGATTTGCGCGGGATCAAAGTTCTCAAAAATCTTGATGAGCAACTCTGCGGCCTGGACAGCAAGGTCGGCGCAGGCGACGTAATTGTCAAAGTAGAACGAATCGGGTTTCTTTGCCATGAGTGGGTCCTTTCGAGGCGAAGACGGGTGGGCGAAGTATTACGGTCCGGATGGACGCTCGGTTTGACTAGATGAACATCATGAACAGCTTGGCCATGACAAAGCTGATGAGTCCGCAGGCGGGGAAGGTGAAGAACCAGGTGAACATCATGTCCTTGACCACGCCGAAGTTGATGGCCGAAAGGCGCTTGACGGCGCCGACGCCCATGATGGCGCAGGTTTTGATGTGCGTGGAGGACACGGGGATGCCGGTAAGGGTGGCAAGCAGCAAGTTCGCGGCGCCTGCGAGGTCGGCAGAGAAGCCCTGGTACTTCTCGAGCTTGACCATGCTCTGGCCGACGGACTTGATGATGCGCTCGCCGCCTACGCTGGTGCCGATACCCATAGTGGCCGAGCACAGCAGCATAATCCAGATGGGGATGCCGGCATCGCCGATGCTCGTCTGGCCGTTGGCGAAGGCCACGCCTAAAAAGAGCACGCCGATGAACTTCTGTCCATCCTGCGCGCCGTGCATAAAGCTCATGGCCGCGGCGCTCGCGATCTGAGCGTATTTAAAGAAGACATTGGCACGTCGCCTGTTGGCGGCGGCGAAAAGGATCGAGACGAGCTTGCACAGAACCCAGCCCATGACAAAGCCCAGGCCGATGGAGAGCGCCAGGCCGTAGATGACCTTCATCCACTCGTGGACGTTGACGCTGCTCGCACCGCCGAGGGCGATGGCGGCACCGGTCAGGCCGGCGATAAGGCTGTGGCTTTGCGAGGTGGGGATGCCAAAACGCGACGCTGTGGCGCCGTAGACGACGATGGAGAACAGGGCCGCGCATAGGCAGGCGAGCGCCATGGTGCTGTTTCCGCCAAAGTCGACGATATGTGAGATGGTGTTGGCGACGCTCGCGTTAAAGTGCGTCATGATGAGCACGCCGAGGAAGTTGAATGCGGCGCTCATGAGAATGGCGGCGCGGGCGGGCATGCAACGCGTAGTGACACAGGTCGCGATGGCGTTGGGCGCGTCGGTCCACCCATTGACGAAGATGGCGCCCAACGCGAGGATCACGGTGACGGCAAGGACTGGGTTCGACACAATTTGGCCGAGGAAGGTTGAGAACGTTACGTCCATATATGGGCTTTCTCGAAGTTTGCAGACACGTTACAAAAACATGATAAATCGTATCACCTCCTGCGGGTTTCTTTGCCGAGTTCTGATGGGAGAAGTAATTTTTTGGCACTAAAATTGAATATTAGCCCTGTTGACCGTGGGTGTTCTTTTTGCTATCACGCCATGCGGACACGCGCGTTCGCTCCGACATTCCAAAACCACAGTCTGTTCGCTTTACAATATTCAAACATGCGTTCGATAATGGGAAGTATGGAATATCGACAGACAGATGGCAAAACTCGACGCGTGCACAAGCAGTATGTGGACGTCGTGGCTCGCATCCTCGCGGGCGGACAGGTCGTGCCGGTCACCGTCTGCTGGGTCGACGGCCGTTGTTTTACGATCGACGAAATTATCTCGACCACCGGGTTTGGCCTGATGGTCCACGGCATCCGTACGGCAACATATAAGGTGCGTTTTGGCGGGCACGCGACCGAGTTGTATTTGGAGGACCAGACGTGCGAGCGGGCAGACGGCTCGCAGGCACACGTGATGCGTTGGTGGGTCTGGGCGTTTGACCGCACGCTCGAGGGCGAGCGCCGTAGGTAGGGACGCACGGCGTTCGGGTACAATGGTAGGAATCTTGTCATCTGCTGCGCCGTCATTCGCGGCGCTTTTTGAAAGGACGAAGCTATGAGCGATATCCAGGGCTATCAGAACGGCCCCGTCGAGACCGGCGCAAGCCGTGCCAAGGAGATGTCGCCGCGCGCGTACAACCTTGTCATGTCTGCCCTGATCTTTTTGGGCTTTTGCGCCATGGGCGTCGGTGCCTACTTTACGAGCACCATGTCGTTTGCGCGCATGATGATGAGCGGCGCCGCCTTGCCGCTGGTCTTTGGCTCGTTTATTTTGACCATCGTCGGCATGGTCATGATGTCGGCCGCCGCGGGCAAGCAGTCTGTGGGTCTGTCCCTTGTGGGCTACGTAATCTTTGCGAGTACCTTTGGCCTGACCGCGTCGTTTGGCCTTGCCAACTACGACCTGCCCACCATCAACACCGCTTTTATCGCCACGGCCGCCATCACCTTTGTCTTTGGCGCGCTGGGCGTGACCTTCCCCAAGTTTTTCCAGCGCGTATATGGCATCGGTTTTGGCATTCTGCTCGCCACTATTCTGGTTGAGATCGTGTTGATGTTCATGGGCGTTTCGCAGTCCATCACCGACCTGATCGTGATTGTGGTGTTCGCTGGCTTTATTGGCTACGACACCTATGTTGCCACGACGGTGCCGCCTACGCTGCCCAACGCCGTGCTCATGGCCTCTAACCTGTTCGTGGATATTATCAACGTGTTCCTGCGCATTTTGAACATCCTCGGCCGTCGCGATTAAAGCGCGGCATTGCGACGCTTCCTGCCGGACACGGTAAAACGATGCGAAAGGCGGTCCTTCGGGGCCGTCTTTTTTGTGCGCGGCGGGGTATCATGGATGGGAAAAAGCCGATAGCGGCAGCGACAGGAAAGGTGGCCACTTATGGCAGACGTCGACAACAGGAACCGTAACCGCAGGTCCAACCGAACGGGTCAGCCCAATCCCAAGCGCGAGGCGCGTGCCAAGGCCGCCGAGTGCCATGTGGCGGCTATGTCCGAGGCCTGCGCCAAGGACATCGAGCGTTCGCTTGCCGGCGTGTGCGAGTTCGATGGTATGCCTGCCGGTTTTGTCGCGGCGATGAAGGTCAAGGCCCAAGCGGCCGACGCTGTCGAGGAACAGGTTGCCGAGGAGTCTGAGGCCGCCGAGGCCGAGACCGCTGAGGTTGCGTGCGCCGAGACCGAGGTTACGGCCGAGCCTGCACACGCAGAGGAGGCCACGGAGACCGAGTCCGCGCCTGCCGCCGAGGAGCCCGCTCCGGTCCTGCCCGAGGTCACCGTGCTCGACGCCTCTGCCACGCAGGCCATTCTGGATAACGGCCGAGGCTATGCGCAGTTCTGCGACATGGCCGTGCTCGACTTTGCCTCGTTCACCAACCCGGGCGGCGGCTACATCCAGGGCTATCTGGGTCAGGAGGCCACGCTCTGTGCCGATTCGTACCTGTACAACGTGCTCGATAAACAGCGCAAATGGTACGGCGAGAACCGTCGCCGCAACATCAACTGCGAGCTTTACCGCAACCGTGCGCTGGTGGTGCCTGCGGTGCGCTTCGACCGCAACCACGTGCATGCGTATGCCGACGTGATCGTGGCCGCCGCGCCCAACGCCAAGCGCGCTCGCCAGGAGTATCGTGTGGGTGACGATGCCCTGCTGGACGCCCTGCGCGATCGCATTCGCTTTGTGCTTGCCATCTGCGACGAGCTGGGTCGCGAGAAGCTCGTGCTGGGCGCTTGGGGCTGCGACAACAACGGCTTTGACGCCGAGGCCGTGGCCGAGCTCTTCCGCAAGGAGCTCGCATCGGGCGACTTTAAGGTCAAGCAGGTCTTTTTTGCCGTGCCCTCTACGCGCTGGGACGAAGATTTTGCCAAGTTCGAGCATGTGCTGGCAAACTTCCCCGAGCGCAACGAGGAGTCCTATGCCCAGGTTGCCGCTCGCGCTGCGGCTGCCCGCGCCGCCGAGCAGGTCCAGGCTGCCGCCGAGGACGATGAAGACGATGACGATTGGCGCAAGTACCTGTAATCGGTATGTGCTGACAGATAGGTCGATTCGGCGGGAGAGACTGCTCCCGCCGACTTTTTCTTTTTACTAGAGGAAGGGCTTACGATGAAAAACGTTCTGTGCTTTGGCGACAGCAATACCTACGGCTATGATCCGGCGGGCATGCGCGACGGCACCGCGGTACGCTATGCGCACGATGTGCGCTGGTGCGGCGTGGCCCAGCGCGACCTGGGCGAGGGCTGGCACGTGATTGAGGAAGGCCTCAACGGCCGCACGACGGTACGCGACGACATGTGCCATCTGGACACTAATCTCAACGGCATCCGCGCGTTGCCGATGCTGCTCGAGGCTCATAAGCCGCTGGATGCGATCGTGATTATGCTGGGCACCAACGACTGCAAGACGGTCTTTAGCGTGGGGGCTGCCGATATCGCTGACGGTGCCATGGCGCTGATTCGCACCGTCCGCGCGTTTCCCTGGACCGAAGCCGCGCCCTGCCCGCGTATTCTGCTGATGGCGCCTATCAAGATTAAACCGCAGATCGCCGATGTGTACATGACCGACTTTGACGAGCGCTCCGTCGAGGCCTCGGAGCATTTTGCCGAATACTATGCGTATGCTGCTAAACAGTTTGGCTGCGACTTTTTGAATGCCGCTGATTTTGCCGAGCCGGGCGATATCGATTATCTGCACATGATGCCCGAAAGCCACGAGAGCCTGGGCCACGCCGTGGCAGCCAAGCTCCAAGAGATGCTCGGAGAGTAGCGCGACCCCAAGCCACCGCAAAGGGGACGGGCGCCTTTGCGGTGGCTTTGGACTGCGAATCTTAATACTGCCACATGTGGTTGACGGGGCCGGAGCCTTTGCCCATGTCAAAGCCGGCGGCCAGAGCGCCCGTTAGGTATGCCTTGCCGGCGTTGACAGCGTCGGCAAGATCCATGCCCTGAGCCAGCGCGCAGGCGATGGCGGACGAGAGCGTGCATCCGGTGCCGTGCGTGTTGTCGGTCTCGATGCGCTTGTGGCGGAACCACGTGGTGAGTGGATCTCCCAGATGGTTGCCCTCGTCATCGAGTGGCGCGGGTTCGGCCAGTACATCGTTGGCCTCGTTGACAAGATGCCCACCCTTAACGAGGGATGCGCAACCAAAGCGGCGGGTGAGGAGCATGGCAGCATTTTGCTGCGTGCGCTCGGAGTCGACCTCGTAGTCGAGCAGGGCCATGGCCTCGGGAATATTGGGCGTGATAACCGTCGCTAGCGGGAACAGGCGGCGGGTGAGCGCCTCGGCGGCATCTTCGGCAATCAGCCGCGCGCCCGAGGTGGCGACCATGACGGGGTCGACGACCACGTTCGTTGCGTTCCAGGCGCTCAAGCGGTCGGCGATGACTTCGATAATCTCGGCAGAAGAAACCATGCCGATCTTGACGGCGCTGGGGCGGATATCGTCAAAAACGGCGTCTATTTGCGCGGCTACGATATCTGGCGAGATATCCTGCACGGCGGTAACGCCCAGGGTGTTCTGTGCGGTGATGGCGGTGATGGCCGTCTCGGCATACAGGCGGTGCGCCGTGATGGTCTTGATGTCGGCCTGAATGCCGGCGCCACCGCTGGAATCGGATCCTGCGATGGATAGAACGGCAGGTACCTTACTGCGATCCATGTTCGCTCCCTTGTTCGGTCGGAATCAAATGGGTCTATAAGCCAGCATTATAAAGATGCCCGGGCCGACTCTATGTCGAACCCGGGCGGGCGATGCAATCTTTACGCAAATGTAAGCAAATGTTCACACGTCAACAATTGACAGGCACCAGCTCGCCGACAGAAGCGGCCGCGGCGACAGGCTAGTCCTCCATGCCGAGGTCGATCGTGGTGCCCTCGAAGATCTTGTTGACGGTGCGGACGGCGCACATCTTGCCACACATGGTGCAAGTGCCCTCGGTGGCGGCGGGGGACTCCTCGTAGCGCTTCTTGCCCGTAACCGGGTCGAGCGCGCACTCCCACATGGCGTCCCAGTCAAGCTTGCGGCGTGCCTGGCCCATCTTGTCGTCCATGTCGCGGGCGTGGGGCACCTTTTTGGCGATGTCGGCGGCGTGTGCGGCGATCTTGGTGGCCATGAGGCCGTCGAGCACATCCTGGGCGTTGGGCAGGCATAGGTGCTCTGCCGGTGTCACGTAGCACAGGAAGTCGGCACCGGAGCTGGCGGAGATGGCGCCGCCGATGGCAGCGGTGATGTGGTCGTAACCCACGCCGATATCGGTCACCAGCGGCCCGAGCACATAGAACGGAGCATTGTGGCACAGGCGCTTCTGCAGTTTCATGTTGGCGGCGATCTCGTCGAGCGCCATGTGACCCGGGCCCTCGACCATGACCTGGACGCCGGCGGCCCAAGCACGCTTGCACAGCTTGCCCAGTTCGATCATCTCGGCAGTCTCGGTGGCGTCGTTGGAGTCGTAGAGACAGCCCGGGCGGCAGGAGTCGCCGAGTGAGATCGTTACGTCGTACTCGTGGCAGATTTCGAGCACCTCGTCGTAGAACTCGTAGAAGGGGTTCTCGTTACCGGTGACTTCCATCCAGCCAAACAGCAGCGAGCCGCCGCGGCTGACGATGTTCATGAGGCGGCCGGTCTCCTTGAAGGTCTTGATGACCGATTTATTGATGCCGCAGTGGATGGTCATAAAGTCCACGCCGTCCTCGGCGTGCGCGCGCACGACCTCGAACAGGTCGTCCTTGGTAAGCTTGACCAGCGGCTTTTCCATGTAGCCGATGGCGTCGTACATGGGGACGGTGCCCACCATGAGCGGGGTCTCGTCGATGAGCTGCTGGCGGAACTGACGCGTCTTGCCCGAGTTGGAGAGGTCCATGATGGCGTCGGCGCCAAAGTCCTCAGCGATCTTGACCTTCTTCCATTCCTCGGCGGCATCGGCCTTGTCGCCCGAGATGCCCAGGTTGACGTTGACCTTGGTGGACAGGCCCTCACCGACGCCAAAGGCGCGCATGCCCTTTTTGATATGCACGATGTTGGCGGGAATGGCGATGCGGCCGTCGGCCACGCGCTCGCGGATGTACTCGGGGTCGCGATGCTCGCGCTCGGCGACTTCCTTCATCTGCGGCGTGATCTGCCCGGCACGGGCGAAGTCGATTTGCGTGACGAGCTTGGGCTCGGTCTGTGTGCTCATTGGCACGGCTCCCTTCGTTGGCATTACCCATATCAGGTTTGCGGGTCAGGGCGGGCGCGCCCAGTCTCAGCCTGCCGTCTTGTCCTGCAAGCTCCCCGTTTATGTAATGGGCTCAAGTATAGCTCGAATGGGTACGATTGGCCTAACGAGCGTGCCTGTGGGGAGGCGTACATGGAAGACAAGCATCTATATCGAGAGACGCAATGGGATGTATCGGCCGAGGAAAGCCGTGCGCACCATGGGTTGGTCGCGATTGGTTTTGCGGTGCTTGCCGTGCTGGTGATTGCCTTTTGTATCTGGACGTTCGGCGGTCGTGGCGGCGCCACCTGGGAGTTCGAGGCCGACGATGCCCTGCCGATCATGACAGTGAAGGTTACGGGCGGCAATACCGTTGCCGCGCCGGGCGACTATTGGTATCCGCGCGACGAGTTTGTGCAGCTGCAGCTGAGTGGTGGGTCTATTCCTGGCGAAGAAATCGAACGCGTGACGTTTGATGGGGCACTCAAAACACTCATGGTGAAGCTCAAAGATCAGGGCGATGTGCCCACGACCATGGATATCGCTCTGACGGAGTGGCGTTTGGAACCTCCGTCGGGCGTTACGGTATCCGACGTAGAGCACGTTAAGATTACCTACCAAGATGGCTCGACGAGCGAGATTGCAAAGGCCGATGGCTTGGCGGAGTAACGGGGTGTTTGGAAACGGCGGGCCTATAGTGCCTGCGCGTTCATGAAAACCAGGGTGTTTTTGTCTGAGAGCTCGGGGACGTGGCGATAGCCGATGTTGAATGCGGTAAGTTCGCTTGCATCCTCGAGCTTGTTTTCTGCCATCCACCGCACCATGGAGCCGCGCGCCTT
>DXLY01000024.1:2245-12466 GCA_019414465.1 Collinsella sp. | reverse complement strand
GGCGGTCGACCGTTGGATGGGCTTCCCGTTGCGGATACCCTCGCCAAAGAGGCACGTGACGGCTGTGGCGTCGCCCGCGAGGTGGGGCAGAACGGCTTTGGCATACTCTACGCTGGCGAGGTTGACGATCGTGGTGTTTGAACCTGCCGGGGCGATAGCCCGCGCGAGCTTATCGCTCCAAAATGCGTAGAGGTCTCGGGCACCGTCGACGACAAGCTTCGCGCCCATCTCCAGCCGATACGGTTCGACGGCATGAAAGGGACGAACGCACCCGTAGAGGCCGGAGAGGATCCACAGATGGTCTTGCAGCCATGCGAGCTGTGCGGAATCCATCACCTCGGGTGCCATGCTCTGGTATTGAATGCCGTGATAGGACATGACGGCAGGGGAGAGGTGACGGGCGAGTGCGGGATTGTCGAGATCGCCGCTTTTCAGGATGGGCCCGAACTCATGCAGTGTGTTGAGGCAAGGTCCCAGCAGTTTGTCACTCACGTTCCACAGCGCCTGCAGGCCGCCGCTGCCTTCATTCCGCTCGATATCTAGCAGTGCGCGGTGGAGGCGAGCCGTCTCGCGCACAAAGGGTGGGATGCCCAGGACTTCAAAAGCATCTTGTGCCGCGCGCATTTGCTTGGCGGGCGAAATGATGACCTGCAGCATGGATTCTCCTCTGCCAAAAAAAGAAGTTGCGGTGGAATACGGTCTGTTTGGTCTATTGAAAGACCAAATCAATCCGTATTCCACCGCAAGTTATGGGTGGGGTGGATTAGGCGCGCTCGAGGAAGGCTTTGTAGCCGCGGTAGGCCTCGTAGATATCGGCCTTGTTGGCGACCTCCCACAGGGCGTGCATGGACAGGACGGCAACGCCGGAGTCGATGACGTTCATGCCGTACTTGGCCATGATGTAGGCGATGGTGCCGCCGCCACCAGCGTTGACGCGGCCGAGCTCGCAGGTCTGGAAGTCCACGCCGGCCTCGTCCATGATGTCGCGGACGAGGGCCACATACTCGGCGTCGGCGTCGTTAGAGCCGCCCTTGCCGCGGCTGCCCGTGTACTTGTTAAAGCACAGGCCGCGACCCATGAAGGCGGCGTTCTTGGTCTCGAACTTGCCGGCATAGCCCGGGTCGAAGCCGGCGGACACGTCGGAGGAGAGCATACGGCTGCGGGCGAGCGCGCGGCGCAGAGCCAGCGGGCTGTCCTCGCCGGCGAGCATCATGATCTCGGCGACGGTGTTCTCGAAGAAGCGACTCGTCATGCCGGTGGCACCCACGGAACCGATCTCCTCCTTGTCGACGATGAGCGTGATGCTCGTGCGCTCCACGTTGGTGACGTTGATCTGGGCGAGCATGGAGGGGTAGGCACAGACGCGGTCGTCATGGCCATAGCCCAGAATCATGGAGCGGTCGAGGCCCATGTCGCGGGCGGGGCCGGCGGGCACGACCTCGATCTCGGCGGAGAGGAAGTCCTCCTCCTCGACGTCGTACTGCTCCTTGAGGATATCCAGGAACATCTGCTTGACGGGCTCCTTGGGGGCGTCCTTGTCGTCCTCATCGAACTTGACGGGACGGCCGCCCACGATCACGTCGAGGATCTCGGCGTCGACGGCGTCTTTGGCAGGCTTAGACATCTGCTCGCTCGAGAGATGGATCAGCAGGTCGGAGATGGTAAAGACCGGATCGTCCGCCTTGTCGCCGATATTGATGTCGACGGTGGTACCGTCCTTTTTGCAGATGACGCCCACGAGTGCGAGCGGGGAGGCTACCCAGTGGTAGCTCTTGACGCCGCCGTAGTAGTGCGTGTCGAGATAAGACATGTCGCCGGCCTCGAAGGCGGGGTTCTGCTTAAGGTCCAGGCGCGGCGAGTCCACGTGCGCGCCCAGGATGTTAAAGCCCTGCTCGAGCGGGGCGGTGCCCAGATTGACGAGCATAAGGTCCTTGCCGTGGTTAGCGGCATACACCTTGTCGCCTGCCTTAAGCTCGCGGCCTGCGGCGATTACGGTCTCCAGGTCGACGTATCCCGCCTCCTCGGCCATCTTGATGCCGGCCTTGACGCACAGGCGCTCGGTCTTGTTCTCACTCAAAAACTGCTTATAGCCGCGGCAAAGCTCCTCGAGCTCCTCGATTTGCTGTGGCGTGTACTTTTTCCATGCGCAGGGACGCTCCATGACGCAGGCTCCTTTCGGATCGATCGTGCTGGTTGATGTACCGTGAGCCATCGTATCACGCGCAGGCTCAAGGTGGCGGGGGAGCTTGATGTACTGTGGCCGCGGGGCGGGGAGCGTGTAAACTGGAGTGAGCAAACCGTGCCCAGCCCAAAGCGAGGTATTCAATATGTCTGACAAGCGCCGCACCTTTGCCGTTATCGACGGCAACTCGCTCATGCATCGCGCCTTCCACGCCGTGCCGCCGACCATGAACGCGCCGGACGGTCGCCCCACCAACGCGATCTTTGGCTTTCTGAACATGTTTCTCAAGATGATCGATGCCTTTAACCCCGACGGCGTCGTCGTGGCGTTTGACAAGGGTAAACCGCGCGTGCGCATGGAGATGCTGCCGCAGTATAAGGCGCAACGCCCGCCCATGGACCCCGATCTGCATGCGCAGTTCCCTATGATTAAGGAGCTGCTCGCCGCGCTCAACGTGCCGATTCTGCAGTCCGAGGGCTGGGAAGGCGATGACATCCTGGGAACCATGGCGCGCCTGGGTGAAGAGGCCGGCTGCGACATGCTACTGGTGACCGGCGACCGCGACATGTATCAACTCGTGACCGAGCACGTCAACGTGGTCTCGACCCGCAAGGGCCTGTCCGACGTGGCGATTATGACGCCCGAGAGCGTGGACGACCTGTATCACGGCATTACGCCGGCGCTCGTGCCCGATTTTTACGGTCTAAAGGGCGATACGTCCGACAACATCCCCGGTGTACCGGGCATCGGTCCCAAAAAGGCGAGTGCGCTCATTGCGAAGTACGGTAGCCTGGACGAAGTCATCGCGCATGCCGATGAGGTCAAGGGCAAGATGGGCGAGAACCTGCGTGCACACATCGATGACGCACTACTGAGCCGCAAGGTTGCGACAATTCGCACCGATGCGCCCGTCGAGCTCGACTTTGAGGCGACGTCCTTCCCGGCGTTTTCTGCCGATGAGGTTTCCGCGGCGCTGGGTACGCTTGGTATCACCGCCATGCAGAACCGTTTCTTGGCGCTGATCGGCGGCGAGGGCGGGGCTGCTGCCTCCAGTGTGTTTGAGATACCTGCTATGGTTCGCGCGGCCGCCGGCGATGCCGACGCGCTTGGTGCCGTTGCGGCTGAGGTCTCCCGCGCGATTGATGCCGGCGAGTGGGTCGCCGCCGTGGTGGACGACGACAAGGAAGAGGGCGCGCTCTTTGGGCTGACGCGCACGCTGTGGTTGGCGACGTCCAAGGGCCTGTTCGCGCTCGAGGAGGGCGACAGCTGTGCGGCGGCTGAGGTTGAGGGCTTCAACTTCGCTCACGGTGTGATCGCCGGCGTGCTTGCGCGCCTGTTTATGGAGGGCCGCGTGGCGAGCCCGGATACGAAAGCGCTGCTGCACGAGCTTTCGCCCATCGATTCTTCTGAGCCCGAGCTCATGGATCCGCTCGCTGCCGATTCCACGCGTATCTTCGATACCGTGGTCGCTGCCTATCTGCTGGATTCCGATCGCTCCGAGTTCGATGAGGCATATCTGGCCGATACCTATCTGCAGATGGCGTTGCCTGCGGCGCGCGGTGCAGAGGGTGCTGGTGAGGACGCTCCGGCGCCTGCCGCCCGTACTGCGGCTCTGACGCTGGCGCTCGTGGCGCCGTTGCGCGAGTGCATGGCCCGTGAGAACGCCGCCAACGTGTTCGATGGCATCGAGATGCCGCTCGTTCCGGTACTTGCCAAGATGGAGCGCGCGGGCATGCTCGTGGACCCCGACCGCCTGCACAGTCTGTCCGAGGGTCTGGCGACCCAGATCACCGAGGTCGAACGAAGCATTCGCGACCTTGCCGGTGACGAGACCTTTAACATCGGCAGCCCCATGCAACTTTCGCATGTGCTCTTTGATGTGATGGGCCTTCCGACCAAGGGTCTCAAAAAGACCAAGCGCGGTTACTATTCGACCAATGCCAAGGTACTGAGTGATCTTGCCCGTGACCACGAGATTGTTCGTTTGATCTTAGACTGGCGCGAGAAGTCCAAGATCAAGTCAACCTATCTGGACACGTTGGGCCCGCTGCGCCGCGGTGACGGTCGTGTGCACACCACGTACAACCAGACCATCACCGCGACGGGGCGTCTGTCTTCGAGCGACCCTAATCTGCAAAACATTCCGACGCGCTCGGAGCTGGGGCGTACCGTCAAGACGGCGTTTTCGGCAGGCGAGGGAAGCGTCTTTTTGGCGGTGGACTACTCGCAGATCGAGCTGCGTCTGCTGGCACATCTCTCGGGTGACGAGCACTTGGTGCGCGCCTTTAACGAGGGCGAGGACTTCCATGCCGAGACGGCGGCGCGCGTGTTTGGTGTGCCGGTGTCCGAGGTAACGCCCGACCTGCGCAGTCGCGCCAAGGCCGTGAACTTTGGCATCGTGTATGGCCAGCAGGCCTACGGCCTGTCGCAGTCGCTGCATATCTCGATGGCCGAGGCGCGCGACATGATCGACCGCTACTACGAGGCCTACCCGGGCGTGCGTACGTTCCTCGACAACGTGGTGGCGCGCGCCAAGCAGACGGGCTACGCCGAGACCATGTATGGCCGCAGACGCCATATTCCCGAGCTCAAGGCCAAAAACCCGCAACTCCGCGGCTTTGGCGAGCGCACGGCCATGAACCATCCCATGCAGGGCACCGCAGCAGACATCATCAAGATCGCCATGGCCCGCGTAAGCCGTCGCCTGGAAGAAGAAGGCTTTGCCGCCCACATGATCCTGCAGGTACACGACGAACTGGACTTTGAGTGCCCCGTCGACGAAGTCGAGCGCCTAACCACCATGGTCCGCGACGTCATGGAACACGTAGTAGACCTCCGCGTCCCCCTAATCGCCGAAGCCAGCACCGGCATAACCTGGGCCGATGCCAAATAGGGAAGTGCCCACAACCCTAAAGTAACCAAACCAGAAGGGGGCTCCTTGCCAACAAGGAGCCCCCTTCATTCCAAAAAATCAGCCAAGTATCTAGACGCCAAGACGCCATCTAGGCGGCAAGCAAGTAAACCTAGGACCTGGCCGGGCGACGAGCCACGTTAACGAGCCGCCAAGATGGCGTCGATGAGCGTCAGTACGCCCCCGTCGTTGTTGCTCGGAATGCGCCACTTGGCATGCGCGTTCATGTGCTCCTCGGCATTGTCCACGATAAAGCTGTGACCGACGCGCTCGAGCATGGGGATGTCGTTGTAGGTGTCGCCCACGGCGGCGGCGTCGGCAATATCGATGCCCAGGTGCTCGCACAGGTGAGCGACGCCGGCGCCCTTGTCGACGCCCAGGTTCATAAAGTCGATCCACTCGCGCCCAGCGTTGGTGACGTAGAGCTTGTCCGAGAACTCGGGGCTATAGGTCTCGCGGAAAGCGGGTTCGGCGTCGTAGCCGGGGAAGAAGACCGAAATCTTGTTGGACTCGAAATCAATGCCCTCTAAGCTGTCGACGTAGTTGATTGTGTTGTAGTAGACGCTGATCTCGTCGTGGTATTGATGGTCGCGGGCAAGCACGTAGAACTCGTCGAAGCAGCACAGGACGGGGACAGCGCGAGGATCCTCCGAGGCACGGTTCAAGACCTGCTGATACAGCTCCACGTCAATATTGCTCTTATAGATATAGCCGCCGCGATAGATCACGCAAGCTCCGTTGTCGGGACAAAAGGCGAGGCGGTTCTTGATGCCCTCGAACATCTCCTCGAGCTTGGGGGCGGGACGTCCGCTGGCGGGGCAGAATACGATGCCGGCGTCGGCGAGCTTGTCCAGACGCTCATCAAGACCCTGGGGCAGCACACGCTCGTCGGTCAGCAGCGTCTTGTCCATATCGACGGCGAGAATCTTAATGTTGCCGATGTTGGCGTCCGATTCGTAAGTTTGCATAAAAATGCGCCTTTCGTTTCGAGATTGTTTCAGACGTTATAACCATCAACTAGTAGTCGAGCGTATTTTCGCAGGAATGGTGCGTATTTGCACCACGCTTCACAAAGTAATGAAAAAACTTTTCAGAAATTTGAATTTGTCGCTTGTGCTGCGGGCACTTTAGCGTAATATAGCGACCATCGAAAACGGAGACGGAAAAACAACCGCTTACCGAGGAAAAGGTACCGTTTACGATATTAGAATTGCGCCCGGCGATAGGTGAAAGGAGAGGCAGATGCAGTTCGTAACGATCATCACCACTGCAGACAATGCCATCCGACGCCAGCGCGCAATTTCCCGACGACGATAACAATCGTCTCTGTCCGCATGGGGCGAATTGCCTCAACAGAGTCATTTTGAGGTCGTTGGGTTTTAGCACGACATTGCTGCATGTTTCTAGGGCATGTATGTGCTGATTTTTGCTATTTAACCTGATATTGCACGGTTTTTGACCTCAAGGTGACTTGCAACTGACCGATATTCTAACTAGCTACCAAGGGCGAAAGGAAACAGCCATGAGCAAGGAAAAAGTCGTTCTCGCATATTCCGGTGGTCTTGATACATCCGTATGTGTCAAATGGCTCCAGGACGAGAAGAATCTCGATGTCGTTTGTGTCTGCGGCAACGTGGGCCAGGAAGAGACCGGACTGGATGCCAAGAAGCAGAAGGCGCTCGACCTGGGCGTTCTCGATTGCCAGGTGCTCGACCTGCGCGACGAGTTCTCTGATGAGTTCCTGACTAAGGCCATCGCAGCAAACTCCATGTACGAGAACAAGTATCCGCTGCTCTCCGCCCTGTCTCGCCCGCTGCTTGCCAAGAAGCTTGTTGAGGTCGCCCACGAGTTTAGCGCTACCTACGTCGCCCACGGCTGCACCGGCAAGGGCAACGACCAGGTCCGCTTTGAGGCCGCCGTAAAGGCCCTCGACCCCGAGCTCAAGGTTATCGCCCCGGTTCGCGAGTGGGACCTGAAGTGCCGTCCCGACGAGGTCGCCTATGCTCACGCCCACAACGTGCCGGTTCCCGAGGGTGCCAACGACAACCCCTACTCCATCGACGACAACCTGTGGGGTCGTGCCATTGAGTGCGGCCACCTGGAGGATCCCTGGAACGAGCCGCTCGATGACGCTTGGGTTATGACTAAGAACCCCGAGGACACGCCGGACACCCCGACCTACACCGAGATTGAGTTTGAGGCCGGCAAGCCCGTCGCCGTCGACGGCAAGAAGATGAAGCTCTCCGAGATTGTCATCTCCCTCAACAAGATCTCCGGCGACAATGGCTTTGGCCGTCTCGATCTGGTCGAGGATCGCCTGGTGGGCCTTAAGAGCCGCGAGTGCTACGAGGTTCCCGGCGCCCTGACGCTCATCACCGCCCACAAGGCGCTCGAGGACATTTGCGTCGAGGGCGACCTGCTCAAGACCAAGATCAAGCTCGAGCAGGATTGGGCCACCGCCGTGTACAACGGCCAGTGGTACAGCCCGCTCAAAAACGCGCTCGACGCCTTTATGGCCGACACCCAGAAGTTCGTGACCGGCACCGTCCGTCTGAAGTTCTTTAAGGGCAACTGCCATGTCGTCGGCCGCAAGAGCCCGTTTAGCCTGTATGACTACGGTCTGGCTACCTACGACCGCGACACTACGTTTGACGAGAAGGCCAGCGCCGGCTTTATCGAGATCGATACGCTGTCACTCAAGACGTGGGCAAAGGTCCAGGGCCCCAGCTCTGCTGCCGCCCAGGCCTAGCGCCTCCTTCCCTTGGTATCCGCGCGGCCCACCCGCGTGATACATAACGGGCGCACGGGGTCCCTACCTTTCGTTATGCTTGCTGACACTTCTTAACATCGGTGGCCCCTACGTTCCGCCCGCATATATGATGCCGCGACTGTGGCTGAGTCCGAGCCCCGCCGGGGTTCTCCGGCGGGGCTCCTTCTATCAATTTGGCGGCTCTGTGCCTATATATATGAGGAGTATCCATTATGTTCAATGCTATCGCGCATGCTTTGCTTGCCCTCGCGCCCGAGTTCGATGCTGTAAGGGTCGAGGACGTTCCTATGAGCCTGAAGGCCTGGATCGATGGTTCGCAGGGCAACATCCGGAGGGAGACGTTGGGCGCCAAGTGCATGGTGCGTCACTTCTTTGCAAATTAGCCACATGGCCCCGCGCGCGGCAGGGAGTGTGTAAAACTAGCGGTTGAAAAATCGCTTTAGCGACAGGGCATATTGCTTTGGACGCTTGTTTTGGTATTTGGAGAAAGGAGACGGTTCCATGGCTCTTTGGGGCGGTCGTTTTGAGGCAGGCGTGGCCGAGGTCACGCAGGAGTTTGGCGCGTCGCTGCCGGCCGACAAACATCTCTATAAGCAGGATATCGCAGGCTCTAAGGCGCATGCCAAAATGCTGGCGGCCCAGGGCATCATCAGTGCCAAGGACGAGCAGGCGATTGCCAAGGGCCTGACCGGAATCGAACAGGATATCGATGCCGGCAACTTCACCTTCGACATCAACGACGAAGACATTCATATGTCCATCGAGAGCGAGCTGACGCGTCGCATCGGCGAGGCCGGTAAGCGCTTGCATACCGGACGTTCGCGCAACGACCAGGTGGCGACCGACACGCGCCTGGGCGTCAAGGCGCTGGCCAAGGAGCTCATGGGGGCCAATCTTGAGCTGCGCCATGTGCTGGTGGATGCGGCTAAGAAGTACGACAAGGTGATTCTGCCGGGTTACACGCATATGCAGCACGCTCAGCCCGTGCTGCTCTCGCATCATCTGCTGGCGTATTCCTGGATGTTCGCGCGCGACTTTACACGCTTGAAGGCCGCCTTTGATGCCGCCGACAACTGCCCGCTGGGTGCTGCCGCGCTTGCTGGTACGAGCTATCCGCTCGATCGCCAGATGACGGCTGCCGAACTTGGCTTTGCGGGCGTGATTCCTAACTCACTCGATGCTGTTTCCGACCGTGATTTCCTGCTCGATCTGCATTACGCTGGCTCCGTCATGGCCATGCACCTGTCGCGTCTTTCCGAGGAGATCGTGCTGTGGTCGAGCTCCGAATTTGGCTTTATCACGCTTTCAGACTCCTACTCCACCGGCTCGTCCATCATGCCGCAGAAGAAGAATCCCGACTTTGCCGAGCTTATTCGCGGCAAGAGCGGCCGTGTCTATGGCAACCTGGTGCAGCTGCTCGTGACCATGAAGGGCCTGCCGCTTGCTTATAACAAGGACTTGCAGGAGGACAAGGAGGGCGCGCTCGATACCGCCCATACGCTCTTGCAGTGCCTGTCGGTTATGGCCGGAATGATTTCGACTTGGACCGTCAACGAGGATGCCATGGCGCGCGAGTGCGGCGTGGGGCACCTTGCCGCTACCGATGTTGCCGATTACCTGGCCAAGCGTGGCCTGCCGTTCCGCGAGGCACATGCCGTGGTGGGGCATCTGGTTCTGATGTGTGAGAAGCGCGGCTGCAATCTTGAGGACCTGCCGTTTGAGGTGTTCCAGGAGGCAAGCCCGCTCTTTGAGCACGACATTACCGAGGCGCTCGACATCCCGTCGATTGTCGCCGCGCGCACGACCGAGGGCGGCACCGCCCCTGCCGCCGTTGCCGTGCAGCTGCAGCGTGCCGAGGCGCAGCTCGTGGTCGACGAAGGTGTGTTTGGATCGCTAACCAAGGTCGTCGAGATGGGTCACGGGGCAAAGTAGAGGTTTGGCTGAAGACGTATTGTCCATTTATTGATAAATCGTTTTCGCTTTACGGGCGCCTGCTGATGTGGGAGCCCGTATTTTGTTGCTATGGGGGAGGGGCTTGTCGAGAACTTCTGTAGGACCTTTGGGCAGGTTGTGAAGGGGATACGTTCGCGGGCGGCAACCGACCGCCTGCTCTGTTCGGCGCGGTTGATGGGCGGTCGGATGGTACTCTAATCGGGCTTCGAAACAGAAGTGACACATATGGAGCGCTTTAATAAATTGCAACGTTTCAATAAACAGCTTTTTGTTTAACTGCAGCTAAAACTCTGTTACGATGCAGTCCAGGCGGGTGCCGGAATGGGACTTGGGCACGCGCGAACCTACTTGAAAGGCTACCTTATGGCTATCGAGAAGACCTTCATCATGATTAAGCCCGACGCT
>DXLY01000024.1:0-2235 GCA_019414465.1 Collinsella sp. | reverse complement strand
GCAAGATCGGCGAGATCGTTGCTCGCATTGAGCGCAGCGGCCTTGTCATCGAGCGCATGGAGATGACCACGCTCGAGCGCGCTACCGTCGAGGAGCACTACGCCCATCTGGCCGACAAGCCCTTCTTTGGCGGTCTCTGCGACTTTATGACGAGCGGTCCGGTCGTCAAGATGGTCGTTTCCGGTCTCTCCGCTGTTGCTAAGATGCGCACCCTCATGGGCGCTACTAATCCGCTTGATGCTGCTCCTGGTACCATCCGCGGCGACTTTGCCGTCGATGTCAACGCCAACGTGATTCACGGCTCCGACTGCCTGGAGAACGCCGAGATTGAGATCAAGCGCTTCTTTGGCTAAACCAGCTTTGACTCCTTAAAGCTGTTAGCGTGTGGCTTGGGCGCCGCGGAACTCCATCCGCGGCGCCCTTTTATTCCAAAATCTATGAAGGGGTCCGCTCGGTCATGAGTTCCGAGCGGGCCCCTGCTGTTAGCTTGTGGCACTGAGTGGTTTAGGCCTCGTCGACGACCTTGAGGCCGCGCGTGTGATCGATCTCGTTGAGGAGGTTAACGCGACGCTCGTGACGGCCGCCCTCAAACTCGGCGTCGAGCCACTCGTCGACGATCATCTTAGCGAGCTCGGAGCCCACGACACGGGCACCAAAGGCGAGCACGTTGGTGTTGTTGTGCATGCGGGAGAGCTTGGCGCTGAAGGGCTCGGAGCACACGACGGCGCGTACGCCCTCGACCTTGTTGGCAGCCAGGCTAATCCCGACACCGGTGCCACAGATGAGGATGCCCAGGTCGACGTCGCCGTTGGCAACGGCCTTACCCACCTTGTAGCCGGCGATGGGGTAGTCAAAGCTCTCGGAGGTGTCGGTGCCAAAGTTCACGACCTCGCAGCCGCGCTCCTTCAGGTGCTCGGAGATGATGTTCTTGAGCTCGACGGCGGCGTGGTCGTTGCCGATACCAATCTTCATGAGTGGTTCCTCTCTGGTCTGTGCGGCGCAAATGCTAAAGGTTTTACCGCGTTCGACTGCATGATAGCGCGACTTTTGCGTAAACGCTCGGGCGTTTTTTGGTCAAACGCTTTAGCATGCAACAAGACCGGCTTCTCATGAATGAATGCTGTCAGTTTGTGCTTGAGCGCCGTCCGCCGGAACCATGGTTGCAGTTTTTGATGCATTGTTATCAAATAAAGGAGCTAACTATTTTTGAGAGCCAAGCCCGTTATGCAAGCAGGAGATACCTATGCCTACCGATTCCCTTCGTGATGCCGCGTTTTGCGATGTTTTGAACCGCGAGCTTGTCTGTGCACTCGGCTGCACCGAGCCCATTGCCGTTGCCTATGCAGCAGCGCTGGCGAGCCAGACGCTCGGTTACGAGCCCGATCATATGGATGTTGCCTGCTCGGGCAACATCATCAAGAACGTTAAGAGCGTGACCGTGCCCAACTCGGGTGGTATGCACGGTATTGAAGCCGCGGCCGTGCTGGGTGCCGTGGGCGGCGACGCCAAAAGCGCGCTCGAGGTGCTCGAGAGCGTTAACGATGAAGACCGTGCTCGCGTGGCCGAGCTCCTCGCCGACGCCGACTACTGCGATGTATCGCTTGTCGAGGGTGTGCCCAACCTCTACATCAAGGTGACTGCCACGGCCGGGGGCCATACCGCGGTCGTCGAGATTACCGACCACCACACCAATGTCACGTGCCATACCCTCGACGGTATTCCGGTGTGCGGCAAGTCGGCGGGGGAGTGTGCCGCCTGCGCCGAGCGCGTCGTGGCCGAGCGGGCGGCAGATAACGCCGACACGCCCATGTCGATCGAGACCATCATCGACTTTATCGAGGACGGTGACATTGAGGACGCCCGTGTTGCCGTTGAGCGTCAGATTGAGCTGAATGGCGCAATCAGTGCCGAGGGCCTTGCGCACGCTTGGGGCGCCGAGGTGGGTCGTACGCTGCTGGGTGCTCGTGCCGATGACGTCGCCTGCCGTGCCCGTGCCCGTGCGGCCGCCGGGTCCGACGCCCGCATGAACGGCTGCGCGCTGCCGGTCGCCATTGTGTGCGGCTCGGGCAATCAGGGCATTACCTGCGCATTGCCCGTCATGGAGTATGCCGAGTACCTGCGTTGCGACCACGAGCGCCTGGTGCGCGCCGTGATGCTGTCCGATCTTATCGCCGTGCATATCAAGAGCTATATTGGTGCGCTCTCGGCGTTTTGCGGTGCTATTTGCGCCGCGTG
>DXLY01000023.1 GCA_019414465.1 Collinsella sp. | reverse complement strand
GTGGGCTCGGAGATGTGTATAAGAGACAGGTGCATGTGTCGGTCGAGGTCAAGGACGGTGCGACATGGGACACCGCCCGCGGCGACAGCCAGATGCTCATCCATATCGTGGGCCGCACACTCAAGGGACAAGCAATCGACGAGTATCAATACGTCAATTCCGAAGGTGACGGTATCGAGCTCAAGCCCGGCGACTACGAGCTCACGGTCGATGAGCCACCCGTCGCCACCGACGGCACGCGTTACCGCGCCTCAAAGCGCATGGTCCCGGTGAGTTTTAATTCACAGGCGCCCGACACGGTCGATAGCACGCCGCAGGGCGGGTTTGACCTTTACGCTATTGCTCAATAACTGCGCCTGCCGCTCAGCCCTGCTGCCAAGAGTGGGACAATAACCCTCGACACTGTTGTTTACTTTTGGAGGAAGTAGCATGTCCACCGTCACTACCATCAAGCGCGGCGGCCTCATCGCGGCCATCGATTCCATGGGCGCCCAGCTCACGAGCCTTGCCCTCAACGGCAATGAGTATCTGTGGCAGGGCGACCCGGCCTTTTGGGGCAAGCACGCGCCCATCCTGTTCCCCATCGTGGGATCGCTGCGCAACAACACGGCGACGTCTGCCGCCGGCACCTGCGAGATGGCGCGCCACGGCATCGCGCGTATCGTGGAGCATAAGATCGTCGAGGTGTCGGAGGACAGTTCGTCCGTTACCTACGAGCTCACCGACACGCCCGAGTCGCTCAAGGCGTTCCCATTCCACTTTAAGCTCAACATGACCTATGCCCTGACCGGCGACGCCACCCTTACGCAGACCTTTGCCGTCACCAACACCGGCGACGTGGACCTGCCGTTCTCGGTGGGCGGCCACCCCGCATTTAACGTGCCCGCCCCCGGCGCCGAGGACGAGGCGTTCGAGGATTACGAGCTGGCGTTTACCGAGGCTTGGACTAACGAGGCCCCCGTCATCACGCCCGATGGCCTTATGACGTTCGAGGGTAGCTACAAGGCCCCCGATAACTCGGACGTGCTGCCCATCACGCACCGCAGCTTCGATAACGACGCCATCATGTTCACCGATACCCCGGGCTCCACGCTCACGCTGCGCGGCCGCAAGTCGGGCCACGGCGTCAAGATCGACTTTGAGGACTTTAAGTACATCGGCGTGTGGTCTGCCGCCAACGACGCTCCGTTTGTGGCGCTCGAGCCTTGGACCGGTCACACCACCATGTCCACCGAGGACGACGTCTTTGAGCACAAGGTCAACACCATCACCTTGGCCCCCGGCGCTACCGATAAACGCAGCTTTAGCGTCACCTTGCTCTAGAGGTTCCGCCGCTCGGTCGATGCTGCGTGCCGTCCAGAGCGATAATTTGTCATTCAAAAGGCAAGGCATAGACCTTCTGGTCATGCCTTGTCTTTTTCATGCCACTTGTTCGCTCTGGACGTCGCTCGCCGGCATTGCCAAAACATCGACGTCCCCAATGACTACCATGTGTCTATTAATTTTTCGAGCTTGTGCTGCACTGCTGGTCGCTGGCGTATATCCTGTTAAGTCGTCAGCATACGATTCAACAGGGAAGGCAGATTATGCATTCTCCCCATCAACGCGACGCGCATCCACAGCCGGTATGCAGCCGCCGCATCTTTTTGGGTAGCGCTCTCGCTGCGAGCGCTTCCGTCGTCGCCGGCGCGCTCGCCGGCTGCCAGCGCCCCTCCACGCTCAAGGTGGTTCAGCCCACGACGGGCGGCGGTCGCGACGACCTGTCCGATTCCGTGATCGGCAAGGACAAGATCCGCATCGGTATGGAGGCGGCCTACGCCCCGTACAACTGGCAGGTCTCCGAGGCCAGCGAGTTCACCATTCCCATCGACAACGTGCAGGGAGCCTACGCCGATGGCTACGACGTGCAGATCGCCAAGATCGTCTGCAAGGCCCTCGGCGGCGAGCCCGTTGCCGTCAAGCAGAGCTTCTCGGGCCTCATCGATTCGCTCAACAACGGCCAGATCGACCTCATCATCGCCGGCATGAGCGCAACGCCCGAGCGTGAGGAGTCCGTCGGATTTTCCGATCCGTACTTTATCGGCTACTTTGGCCTGTTCGTAAAAGAGGGCTCGCCCTACCAGAATGCGACCAAGCTCAGCGACTTTAGCGGCGCTACGGTCCTCGGCCAAAAGGACACCATGCTCGATACCGTCATCGACGAGATTCCGGGCGTTGTGCACAAGAACCCGGTCGACTCCGTCCCCACGGTATTTTCGAACCTGCTGCAGGGCACCTGCGACGCCGTGACCTACAACACCGAGAACGAGAAGGGCTATATGGCCCAAAACCCGGGCATCGTCCCCATTCATTTTGCCGAGGGCGAGGGCTTTAAGCAGGAGGTCGCGGCAAACGTCGGCTGCCGCAAGGGTTCGGACAAGCTCCTTAAGCTCATCGACAAGACACTCAAGGGCATTAGCCAAGAGGAGCGCGACCAAATGTGGGACGCGTGTCTCGACCGTCAGCCGGCATAGGGAGGCAGCATGAAAACCATCAATCGTCTGGCCTCCTTTATCAAGGCCGACCACCGTTATGTGTACCTGGGCACGAGCGTTATCGCGGCGCTCGGCCTGGCGTTTAGCCAACGCAACCCTACGCCGCTGAGCTTCTTGGCGCCTACGGGCGTGTGCCAAGATTGCCTCTGGGCAATCCTTTGGGCCTGGCTCGTCGTGTCGGCGGCGGCGCTGGTCACCAAGCTCATGCACTGGAGCGACTATCGCGAAAAGTCGCCGTTTGCATCCGAGCGTTGCCGTCACGCTGCGCGCCTGGGCAGCTACGTCGTGGTCGCCATCGCGGTGATCTTTTTCGTGGACCGCTGCGTCATGTCGTTTATCGACCTGGTGCAGGTGAGTATTGTCTCGGACTCCAACCCCAGCGACTTTTTGTCAAGCCTGGTCTACATGACCTACAAGAGCGGGGACTTCTTCATCCGCGGTATCGAGATCACCATCGCGCTTGCCACCTTCGGCACCGTCATCGCATTCTTCCTGGCGCTGCTCTTTGTGTTCCTGCGTATTCAGACCTTCGATCGCGTGGACAACGACCTGGTGCGCTTCTTTAAGAGTATCGGCCGCGGCTTTGCGACCATCTACTCCACCATCGTGCGCGGCACGCCCATGATGGTCCAGGGCCTGCTCATCTATTACGCGGGCTTCACCGTTTTGCGCGGCATGGGCTTCGAGACCGCTCAAGCCAACCAGATTTGGAGTACCTTCACCGCCGGCCTTGTCACCATCTCGCTCAACTCCACCGCCTACATGATGGAGGTCCTGCGCGGCGGCATCGAGTCCATCGATCCCGGCCAGGCCGAGGCGGCGCGCTCGCTGGGTCTGTCGCAGTGGCAGGCCATGCGCAAGGTCGTGTTCCCCCAGGGTATTAAAAACGCGATCCCCGCACTCACCAACGAGCTCATCATCAACATCAAGGATTCGTCGGTGCTTTCGGTCATCGGCGTGTTCGACCTCATGTACGCCACCACCACCGTCGCCGGCGTGTACTATCGCCAGATGGAGGTCTACTGCGTGGCGCTCGTGGTCTACCTGATCCTGACGCTCGTGGCGAGCCGCCTGCTCGAGGCCTTTGGCAAAAAGCTCGGCGCCGAGGCCCCGGCAACGCTGCCCAGCTCCAACTAGGCTCAAGACGAGGAGAATCATCATGGCAGATATCGCCACTACCGGCACCGCGGCCGCCGCACAGACCAATGAGCCGCTTATCCGCGTCGAGGGCCTGCGCAAGAGCTTTGGCTCGCTCGAGGTGCTCAAGGGCATCGACCTGTCCGTTAACCCCGGCGAGGTCGTCACCATTATCGGCGCCTCGGGCTCGGGCAAGTCGACCTTCCTGCGCTGTCTCAACCTGCTCGAGACCCCGGACGCGGGCCACATCTGGTTCCACGGCCAGGACCTTACGGCCGAGCGCTGCAATATCAATAAACTCCGCGAGGACATCGGCATGGTGTTCCAGGGCTTTAACCTGTTCAACAACATGGACGTGCTCGACAACTGCACGCTCGCGCCCGTCACGCTCAAAAAGATGAGCAAGGCCGAGGCCGAGAAGGTCGCGATGGAGCATCTGACGAGCGTGGGGCTCGAAAAGTTCGCGCACGCCGCCGTGGGCCGCCTATCCGGTGGCCAAAAGCAGCGCGTGGCCATCGCGCGCGCCCTGTGCATGAATCCGCAGATCATGCTGTTCGACGAGCCGACCTCCGCACTCGACCCCGAGATCGTGGGAGAGGTGCTCGAGGTCATGCGCAAGCTTGCGGCCGACGGCATGACCATGGTCGTCGTCACGCACGAGATGGCCTTTGCCCGAACCGTGTCCGACCGCGTGGTCTTTATGGACAAGGGCGTGGTGCTCGAGGACGCCGCGCCGGCCGAGCTCTTCGGCAACCCCAAGCACCAGCGCACGCGCGAGTTCCTCTCTCGTTATCTGGAGGACAAATAACCGACCGCAAACTCTTGCGTTGCAGGGCCGCTCCCGTGGGGCGGCCTTTGTCGCCACAATCGAAAGGATGTCATGGCCGAGGTTTGGCGCTTCTTTGCGCATGAGGACGATTTTGCCGATATAGACGAGGCAGGCGCGTGCGAGCGCTTGGGCCGCGTGCTGTCGTTTCCGACTATCTCGAGCATGGATGCCGAGGCGGTGGACTGGCGGCCCTTCGACGACCTGCGCGCCTATATGCAGCAGGCCTGGCCGCATGTATTTGCGGCGGGCGAGGTCGAGCTTATCGATCACTCGCTGTTGGTGACGCTTGCCGGCAGCGATCTGGCTCTTAAGCCCGTTATGCTCATGGGCCACATGGATGTGGTTCCCGTGGTGCCGGGTACCGAGGCCGACTGGACGCACGACCCCTTTAGCGGGCACGTGGACGACACCTACATCTGGGGCCGTGGAGCGATCGACATGAAGGACCAGGTCGCAGGCATTCTCGAGGCTGTCGAGTATGCGCTCGCGCACGGTTGGGAGCATGAGCGCACGCTGCTGCTGGCTTTTGGCCAGGACGAGGAGACGACGCAGTACGGCGCAGGCGCCATCGGCCGAGCGCTCGAGGAGCGCGGTGTTGAGCTCGAGTTCCTGATCGACGAGGGCGACTACCGCATCGTTTCGGATGCCGAGTACAGCGCGGGCGAGGGTTGGCTCATGCACGCCGACCTCGCGGAGAAGGGCTATGCCGATATCGTGCTCAAGACGAAGAGTGAGGGTGGACATTCTTCTAACCCCTACGGCGGCACGTCGCTCGAGGTGCTCAGCCGTGCCATCACCGCAATCTGCGATATCGAGTGGCCGACGCGCGTGACCGACTTGCTTGCCGCCCAGCTCGTCGAGCTGGGGCTCTACACGGCGGATGAAATTGCCGCCAACGGGGGCGCCATTGTCCGCGATTGCCTCGCCAGCAAGAAGCTCTATCCGCTGGTGACGACCACCTGCGCACCCACGCAGATCGAGGGTGGCAGCACCGGCGCCAACGTAATGCCGCAGGATATGTGGGCCAACATCAACTTCCGCATGCTCGAGGGCACGAGCGTGGCCGACGTTGTGGCGCGCTGCCGTGAGGCGGTTGCCGGGGCGGACCTTGCCGGTCGTGTCGAAGTGGAGCTAGGCCCCGGCAGCTCCGAACCCTCGCCGTCCCCGCGCATCGGTGGTCCCGGCCTCGAGGCGGTTCGCTCCATCGCCGCCCGCTATTTCCGTGATCCAAAGGGGACGGAGGAAAATGGATCATTCGAGCCAGTGGCAATTGTGCCCTCGACCGTGATCGGTGCGACCGACGCTGCCAACTACCAGCACATTTGCCCTGAGTGCATTCGCTTCTCGGCCTTTGTGGCTGATGACGACGAGTGTGATCGCGGCGTCCACGGCACCAACGAGCGCATCACCCGCCGCGCCTACCTCCAGGGCATCCGCTTCCTCGTCGCTCTACTCCAAACGCTCTAGCCAAAAAGCAAGCTCTTGGTGCAATGGGGTCAGGTTTGTTTGCACCAATCCGTGCGGGTTATATGCAGGTTTGCCTGCGCACGCTATCATATATGGGTTAGACCGCAATTATGTACCCCATACGCGAAGGGATGCGCATGTATCTGAAGATCGACATGTTCTAGCTGGGCTTACCCCCGCAGCGGCGCCCCGCGCCCCATCAATTCTGCCGATTTTCACCTTCACGCATATAAAGGAGTCCCGCCATGCGCGACAAGCTCGAAAAGATCATCAAGGCCTACGAGGAGCTCGAGAAGAAGCTCTCCGACCCGGCCGTCGCCTCCGATATTAAGGAGTTCACGCGTCTCAACAAGGAGTACGCGCACCAGTCCGACCTCATCGCCGCCTCGCGCGAGTACATCGGCGCACTCGATGACATCGAGGCCGCCAAGGAAATGCTGCACGATACCACCGATGCCGATGAGAAGGAGATGCTCCAGATGGACATCTCCGAAAACGAGGCCAAGCTCCCCCAACTCGAGGAAGACATCAAGTACATGCTCATCCCGAGCGACCCCAACGACGACAAGAACACCATCGTCGAGATCCGCTCCGCTGCCGGTGGCGACGAGGCGGCCATCTTCGCCGGCGACCTGTACAAGATGTATCAGCGCTTTTGCGAGTCGCGCGGCTGGAAGACCACCGTGCTCGATTCCAGCCCCAGCGAGGCCGGCGGCTTTAAGTCCATTGAGTTCAAGGTCGAGGGCGACCGCGTCTACTCCGTTATGAAGTACGAGTCCGGCGTGCACCGTGTCCAGCGCGTTCCCAAGACCGAGTCCCAGGGCCGCATCCAGACTTCAACGGCTACCGTCGCCGTGCTTCCCGAGGCCGAGGAAATCGACGTCCAGATCAACCAGTCCGACCTGCGCATCGACACCTACTGCGCCTCCGGCCCTGGCGGTCAGTGCGTTAACACCACCTACTCCGCCGTGCGCATCACCCACCTGCCCACCAACACCGTGGTGCAGTCGCAGGAGCAGCGTTCCCAGATCCAGAACCGCGAGGTCTGCATGCAGATGCTGCGTGCCCGTCTGTACGAGATGGAGCTCGAGAAGCAGCAAGCAGAGCTTGGTGCCGAGCGCCAGAGCCAGATCGGCCATGGCAACCGTTCCGAGAAGATCCGTACCTACAACCAGCCCCAGGACCGCGTGACCGATCACCGCATCGGCTTCAACTCCACCTACAACGGCGTCCTTCTGGGCGATCAGCTCGGCACCGTGATCGAGGCACTCGCCGCCGCCGAGCGAGCCGAGAAGCTGGCGCAGGCAGTCTAAGTTCCGCCGTTCTACCGAACGGCGGACCAGCCGACGCTGCGCGCCGTCCAGAGCGACAATTTGTCATTCAAAAGGCAAGGCATGACCAGAAGGTCTATGCCTTGCCTTTTTCATGCCAACTTGTTCGCTCTGGACGTCGCTCGCTGGCATTGCCAAAACATCGGCGTTTCCTTGGTTGTCAAATGATCCGTAGGGAGTCATTGGGGACATTGCTTTGAGATGTTATTCAATCGGTTTTGATGGCCTTTGAGCTGCTTACCTGCTTAAAGCAATTAACGGCATGCATCTGCAATTGAAAATATTGCTCGAAAAATTGTCCAAGAAGTCGCGGGGCGATTTTTGATGGGTCGCGCGTCAAGTGATTTGGCAAGTTCTTGGTTAGATATTGGTTAGTTTTGGGGCAACCTTGCCAAAAGCTTGACGAATGCAAATCTAGACGTCGGCGAATGAACACTTTGAGCGAGCCCGGTGCAAAATTCTGGGCTGATTCTCGATAATCGCCTTCAATCGTCCCTTGCCAAGCGCTGGCCTCGCGTACAATCTGCTCCGACATTCGTGCGCCGCCCGGCGCTTAAGAGGGGAGGACCCCATGGCAAACGAGATCTGGACCATCAAGCGTTGTCTCGAGTGGACCAAGGAGTACCTGGCCGAGCGCGGCGAGGAACACCCCCGACTTTCTGCCGAGTGGCTGCTCTGCGCTGCCACGGGTCTGGCGCGCATCGACTTATATATGCGTATGGACGAGACGCTCGATGCGGCGCAGCTCGAGACCATGCACGCGGCCGTTGTTCGTCGCGCTAAAGGTGAACCGCTGCAGTACATCACCGGCAGCACGCAGTTTCGCATGATCGACGTCGCGTGCGCCCCCGGCGTGCTCATTCCGCGCCCCGAGACCGAGATGCTCGTCGAGGAAGTCCTCAATTATCTGGATGCCGAGGTGCTGAGCCCCGAGGCTGCTGCCCGTCAGCGCGTGGAGCTGCCTTGGAACGATGAGGTCGAGGAGGCACGCAAGGCCGAGGCCGCGCTGGCAGACGAACGCGCGGCCGCCGAGCGCCGTGCCGCTAACCTGACGGCTGCCGATGAGGCGGCGCTAGGCGGCGACGTATTGGGCAGCCGCGCCTATGCCGAGGAGCTGGCCGACCGCGAGGCCGAGGAAGCCGCCGCGCAGGCAGCAGAAGCCGAAGCCGCGGAAGCCGCCGAGCCCGAGCTCGACGAATACGGCATCGCCATCGAGGGTGCCGACCAGGAGACGGCTTTAGCTCAGGATGCCGCTGCGCCTGCCCCAACCGAGCCCTGCACTGCCCGCGTTCTCGAGGTCGGCTGCGGCACGGGTTGCATCTCGCTCTCCCTTGCCTGGGAGCGCCGCGGCCACGTTACCTGCACCGCCACCGATATCGAGCCGCGCGCCATCGATCTGGCCACCAAAAACCGCGACGCGCTCGGCCTCACGGCAGATGAGGTTGCCTTTAGTCTCACCAACCTGGTGAGCTCCATTCCCCGCGAAGAGTGGGGCACCTTCGACGTGCTCGTTTCCAACCCGCCCTACATCCCGACCGGCGTCATGCGCTCGCTGCCGCACGAGGTCAAGGACTTTGAGCCCGACTTGGCGCTCGAGGGCGGTGCCGACGGCCTGGACATCTTCCGCCGCCTGCTCAATGCGGCGCCTTACATGCTGCGCGCCGGCGGCCTGTTTGCCTGCGAGCTCTACGAGGGCGCCCTCGATGCCGCGGCCGAGCTCTGTCGCCAGGCAGGCCTTTCGGACGTGCGTATCGTCCACGACCTCACCGATCGTCCCCGCATCGTTCGAGCCATCGTCACCGAGCCCAAACAGCGTATTTAAGCTGAATAAATAGACATTTGCGCAAGTTTGTCCTTGCAATATACCGTAAAACTTCTACTATAGAAGGAGAAAGGTATGTCAAATCAGCTGCATCGGTACCGTATCGTGCTTGATTACATTGAACCTTGGCTTGATGAGCAGGATGAAGCTACGCTGAAGCAGATTTATGCAGACCTTTTGGTGCTCGAGAAGGAAGGTCCCAGCCTTGGTCGTCCGCTGGTTGACCGCGTAAAGGGCTCGAAGCTTCATCATTTAAAGGAGCTGAGAGTGACGTCGTGTGGTGGGCAGGTGATTCGCATCCTCTTCGCCTTTGACCCCAAGCGCCAGGCGGTATTGCTATTGGCGGGTGATAAGTCGCGAGCGGGATCGTCAAGGGCAAAATGGAACGGTTGGTATGCGATCAACATTCCAAGGGCCGAGCAAATATACCGTCGCCACGTAAGGAGGCTCGATCGAGATGGAACTGCATGAGTATATGGAATCTCGCGGGATAACACGCGACTCCATTACCGCCGAGCAGGAGAGGACTCGCGATCGTATCGAAGCCTATAAGCTTGCTCAGATTCGCAGGTTAAAAGATCTAACACAGGCGTCGGTCGCCCAGTCGATGGGCGTTTCTCAAAAACGTGTATCCGAGCTCGAGCGTGGGGAGTTGGGTTCGATGAGGCTCGACACGCTGAGCAGGTACGCAGAGAGCCTCGGCGGAAAACTGGTTGCAAGCATCGAGTTTCCCGATCGTACCGTTACGCTTGCGCGCTAAAAATCTTCAATTAACCCCCTCACTTTCACCGACTACTAGAGCCGCTCACCAAACCAACATGCGCTCTGGGCAAATAGGTTGAACGTTTCGTGCGAGAATGCCCCTCAGTAAACAAACTTTCACCAGAGCGTAAGGGGCTGGCATACACATGCAGACGGTCTACCGGGTATACGAGGGAGCGCGCGAGCCGCATCGGCTCGCCGTTGAGCGTACGGCCGAGGTGCTCGGCTGTGGCGGCTTGGCGCTGATCCCGACCGAGACGGTCTACGGTGTCGCCGTAGCGGTTAACGCCTTCTCGGACGCCGTGCCCCAAGATACAAGCGAATTCCCATCGTGGCCGCGCGATTCGCAGGCTGCCGTCAACGGCGCCGCAGTCCCTGCGCTCGGCACCGGGTACCGTCGCATCTTTACCCTCAAACAGCGCGAGCTTACCCAAACGGTCGCCTGGCTGGTCGATGATGCCGAGGCCCTCGACCGCTACGGCGTGGATATTCCGGAAGAGGCCCGCGCGCTTGCCCGAAGATGCTGGCCGGGCGCCCTGACTATCGTGATTAAGGCAGCCCCCTGTGTGCCGACCTTTATGCGCGCCGCCGACGACACGGTGGCCCTTCGCGCATCGGCCTCGCCCGTGGTGCAGGCGCTCATCCGCGCCTGCGGCAGTCCCCTTGCCTGCACGAGCGCCAATACACATGGGGCGCCCTCGCCGGCAAGCTTTGCCACCGTCGAGGGTCGTATCCTGGAGGGGGTCGATGTTGCCATCGACGCCGGTGAGACCCCGTGTCGCGACGCCTCGACCATCGTGTCGTTCCAGCACGGCGGGCTCCAGATCCTGCGCCGAGGCGCACTTCCCGCATCAGAGATCGAGCGGGTCCTGTCCGACCCGATGCAATAGAAAGGTGTAAGCGATGTCGTTGAATCTGGGCAGCCTGGGCATGGAAAATGCCTCGTTTAACTTTGGCGGTTCCTACATCATGGCGCTCGACTGCGGCACCACCTCGGTACTTGCGACCATCGTCGACGAGTACGGCTGCATCGTCGCGCAGGCACGTCGCAGCGTCAAAACGAGTTTTCCGCGTCCCGGCTGGGTGGAACAAGACCCCACGGCGGTCCTTGCCAGCCAGATCGCCGTCATGATGGAAGTCCAGTTTAAGAGCGGTATCCACTCCGACCGCATTGCCGCCATCGGCATCTCCAACCAGCGCGAGACCACGGTGGTCTGGGACCGCGTGAGCGGCCAGCCCATCTATAACGCCATCGTATGGCAGTGCCGTCGTACCGCGCCGGCAATCGACGCGTTGGTTGAACAGGGTTGCGAGGAGCTGGTGCGCTCCCGCACGGGGCTTACGCTCGACCCGTATTTCTCGGCCTCCAAGGTGCAGTGGATTCTCGATAACGTCGACGGCGCGCGTGAGAGCGCCGCGGCGGGCGACCTTATGTTCGGCACCATCGACACGTGGCTCATCTACAATCTCACCGGCGGTCAGGTTTTTGCTACCGACTACACCAATGCCAGCCGCACCGCGCTCTTTAATATCCATGCGCTCGATTGGGACGACGATCTGCTGGCGCTTTTCGACGTCCCGCGTTCCATGATGCCCGAGGTTCGTTGGAGCTCGGGCGATTACGGCCGCGTCGCGAGCGACATCATGACCAACATGCCACCCATCATGGGCGTGGCGGGCGACCAGCAGGCGTCGCTATTCGGCCACTGCTGCTTCCATCCCGGCCAGACCAAAAACACCTATGGCACGGGTTGCTTTATGCTCATGAACACCGGCGACAAGATCGTCGAATCCAAGAACGGTCTGGTCTCCACGATCGGTATCGCCGCTGACGGCAAGATCAGCTATGCGCTCGAGGGTTCTATCTTTGCCGCAGGCTCCACCATGAACTGGCTGCGCAACAACATGGGCATCATCTCGAGCGTGAGCGAGTCCGCGCAACTCGCCGCTTCGATCAACGACAACGAGGGCTGCTACTTCGTCCCCGCCTTCGCAGGCCTGGGCGCTCCCTGGTGGGACCCGCATGCTCGCGGTATCGTGTGCGGCCTGACCGGTGCCTCGAGTCGCGCGACCATTGTGC
This sequence comes from Collinsella sp., assembly GCA_019414465.1. GTDB lineage: Bacteria > Actinomycetota > Coriobacteriia > Coriobacteriales > Coriobacteriaceae > Collinsella. The sequence goes on along the minus strand of DXLY01000023.1, from coordinate 13,651 downwards.
GTGCGGCCTGCGAGTCCATGGCCTATCAGAGTTATGACGTGCTGCGCGCCATGGAGCAGGACGTGGGACTTTCGATTGAGCGTCTGTCCGTCGATGGCGGTGCCTCGCGCAACGAGTTCATCATGCAATTCCAGGCCGATCTGCTGGATATCCCCGTGCTGCAGTGCGAGACGGTGGAGACCACGGCGATCGGCGCCGCGTACTTGGCGGGCCTTGCCGTCGGCTACTGGGAGGATTTGGAGGAGCTGGAGCAAAACGCTCAGATCGTCAAAATCTTCCATCCTCATATGTCCGCCGAGCGCCGTGAGAGCAACCTCGCTGGTTGGCGTGATGCCGTCAAGCGTTCGCTCAGCACCGTTCGGGAGGGTTGCGACGGGGCACTCGATACAACAAACCGTTAAACTTATGCACGGCGCGCGGCAACAACGTCGCCGTGCGCCTTGTCAGCAAGGCCATCTTCCGGCCGCAACGAAAGGGGCTTCAACCCATGACCGTCACCTACGATACGTCCCGTGTGACCCTTGTCGATCACCCGCTCGTCCAGCACAAGCTGTCGATCTTGCGCGACAAGAGCACCGGCACCAATCAGTTCCGCCAGCTCGTGCGCGAGCTTGCGCTTTTTGACGGCTACGAGGCCATGCGCGACCTGCCCATGGAAGACGTCGAGGTCGAGACCCCCATCACCACCGCCACGTTTAAGCAGCTCGCCGGCAAGAAGCTCGCCATCGTTCCCATCCTGCGTGCAGGCCTTGGCATGGTCGATGGCATCCTCGACCTGGTGCCCTCCGCTCGCGTGGGTCATATCGGCATGGAGCGCGACGAGGTCACCCATGAGCCGCACGAGTATTACTGCAAGATGCCCAAGGATATCGACCAGCGCATTTGCCTGGTTGTCGACCCCATGCTGGCCACGGGTGGCTCAGCCGAGATGGCTATCAGCTACCTGCGCGAGTGCGGTGTCAAGGACATCCGCATGCTGTGCATCGTCGCGGCCCCCGAGGGCCTCAAGTCGCTGACCGAGAAGGACCCAGATGTGCATATCTATACCTGCGCCATCGATGACCATCTCAACGAGGCCGCCTACATCGTTCCCGGCCTGGGCGACGCCGGCGATCGCATCTACGGCACGCTCTAGTCGTTGGGCCTTGTCGGCTACGGTCACAAATACGAAGAAATGGTGCGCGCGGGCGAGCAAAAGACGTCCACGCGCACTCCTGTTAACGGACGTTTAGCCCAGAGGGGTTCGAGAAAAACGTATTACCTACCTGCGGCATAAAGAAGGTCTTAAGAAAACGAACAGGTGCGTATTAACCGATGCTTTTTCGGTTGTACTTTAACGATTGGCTCGTACAATAGTCACCAATGTTTGGCGGGAACTGTTCTGTGAGGCGTTAAAAAGGAAAGTGAGGACGCCAGTGTTTCAGATAGCCGATCTGCTCGCTATCGTTGCAGGCGCCATCGCGGGCGCAATTGCCTTCCTTCCCTTTGTCTTTACGCTCAAGCCGGTTCTTGACGATAAGCAGAATGCGGACATGCTCAAGGGTATGGTGAGTCTGGCGGTCTCGGCAATCGCCCTGCTCGTCTTTACCTTGGTTGTGTTTGCGTTGTTCGGAGAGGCATTTCGCATGTTCCTTCTGGGCGAGGCGATCGGCTTCGTGGCCTTTATGGCCGCCTGCACGGTTCGTGTCGCCAAGGCGCTGCGAGATCCTCATGAGGTCGAAAGGTAAGTCGTGGAAATTTTTGAAAAGCTGCCTGATGAGATTAATCATCTGGTCAGCGAGTTCAGCTCCACCCCTGTCGTGGGCGATCTGAGCTGCGGCATCACGCAGTACTCGTTTTGGCTGATCGTCTCCACGATCGTGCTCCTGATCGTCCTGGCCGTGTTCAAGAAGAAGCAGACCCTGGTTCCCAAGGGCTTCTTCGTCAACGGTTTCGAGTACATCATCGAGTACGTCGAGAACGATATCGGCAAGGGCGTCGTGGGTGAGAACTGGAAGAAGCACTTCCCGTTCCTGTGCTCGCTTTTCCTGTTCATCCTGGTCAATAACATGATCGGCCTGATCCCGGGAATGAAGCCCGGCACCGGCGCAATCGGCTCCACCGCCGCGCTCGCCATCTTCGCCTTCGTGTACTTCATCTACTACGGATGCAAGGCTCACGGCGTGATCGGCTACATCAAGAGCCTCGCCCCGCAGGGCGTGAGCTTCCCGATGAACGTGCTCGTGTGGGTCGTCGAGCTCTTCTCGACCTTCCTGCGCCTCATCACGCTCGCCGTCCGTCTGTTCTGCAACATGTTCGCAGGACACGTGGTCATGGGCTCGTTCGCCATCATGGCGAGCATGTTCATGCAGCCGCTGCTTCAGCAGGTTTCCGCGGCGCACGCCGTCGGCGCCCTGCCTTCGCTGGCCTGGCTTGCCATCCTCATCCTGATCTATGCGATCGAGCTTGTGGTCGGCGCCATCCAGGCTTACGTCTTCACGGTCCTTACCGCCGTGTATGTCTCCGAGGCAGAGGAGGTCGCAGAGGAGGAGTAGTCTTCCGTTCGCGCCTTAAAGGTAAGGCAATTCGTTAAACCGCCGGTGCCCGTACCCATGGAGCCCGGCAGTTATAAAAAGGTTATCCTGCGTGAAATAAGACACGCACGACAAAGGAGGAATCGTGGGAGTTATCGGTTACGGTCTCGGTGTTATCGGCGCTGGTCTTGCTATCGGCCTGTCTGCTCTGGGTGCTACGGGTGCTATGGCCCGTCAGCCTGAGGTCCAGGGCCGTGTGTTCACCGTCTTCATCATGGGCTCCGCCTTCGGCGAGGCTCTGGCTCTGATCGGCTTCGTTGTCGCGCTGATCGTTAAATAGCACGGAGCGTCAAGTATGAATCTTTCATCCCAGAAGAGCGCGATCGCACTCTCCGCGTCCGCGGCCGCGCTGCTCATGCCGGTTTCCGCGTTCGCTGAGGACGGCGCTGCCGGTGCGGACATCCTCATCCCTAAGATGGCGGAGTTCATCCCGGCGCTTATCGCCTTCCTGATTATCTGGATCGTGCTGGCCAAGGTCGCCCTGCCGGGCATCATGAAAACCATGGAGGAGCGCGGCAAGAAGATCGAGGAGAGCCTCGACGAGGCCGAGAAGACCAAGCAGGAGGCTATCGCCAAGCGCGCTGAGTCCGACTCGATCGTCACCGACGCCCGTCGTCAGGCTGCCGACATTGTTCTCGAAGCCCGTAAGGACGCCGAGTCCGAGCGCGCCCGTATCATCGAGGCTGCTCACAAGGAGGCCGAGGAGATCATCGCCAAGGCCCATACGACCGTCGAGGACGAGCGCAAGTCCATCTACGCCGGTGCCGCGAGCTCCATCGCCGACCTGTCCGTTGCCGTCGCCACCAAGATCGTGGGCGAGGCACTCGAGGACGAGGCCGAGCAGAAGAAGCTCATCGAGCGCTACATCCAGGAAGCAGGTAGCCTGAATGCCGACTAGCCGCTATCAGGACAAGGTGCTCGAGACCTACGCGCGCTCCCTTCTGGAAGCCGCTAAGGCCGAGAACCATGTGTTCGAGGACCTCGAGATGATCGAGCGCCTGGCTTCTGCCAGCCCCGAGATCATCGCCGTGCTCGACACCATGTCCAAGCGCGACCAGCTCGACCTTCTTCCCAAGGTGGCAGCTGCCTTTAAGTATGTTGCCGAGGAAGACGAGGATGTAGTGGGCGTGACCGTCACCACGGCGATCCCGCTCGACGACGAGCTGCGTCAAACCATCACTAAGAAATGCGAGCAGGACTTCGGCCGCAAGGTATTCCTTATCGAGCAGGTCGACCCGTCTATCGTGGGCGGCCTGGTGCTCGGGGCCCGCGGCGAGCGTCGTGACATTTCCGTCAAGACGCAGCTGCGCATCGCGCAGGAGACCCTCGCAAACTCTGCTAATTCGTACGGAGGTGAAGCCTAATGTCCGAAACCCTCAATGCCCAGGATATCGCCAAGAAACTGCAGGAGCAGCTCACGAGCCTCTCCGCGACGGTCGATACGCATGAGGTTTCAACGGTCGACGAGGTAGGCGACGGCATCGCGCGCGTCTCCGGCCTCAAGAGCGCCATGGCAGGCGAGCTTCTGGAGTTCAAGAGCTCCGATACCGGTGAGACCGTCTTCGGCCTTGCCCAGAACCTTGACCGTGACGAGGTCGGCGCCGTTCTGTTCGGTGCCGTCGACTCCATCAAGGAAGGCGACGAGTGCCGCACCACTGGCCGCATTATGGATATCCCCGTGAGCCGTGCCATGCTCGGCCGCGTCGTCAATCCGCTCGGCCAGCCCATCGACGGCCTGGGCGACATCGTCGCCACGCACCGTCGCCCCATCGAGTTCAAGGCTCCCGGCGTCATCGATCGTACCCCGGTGTGCGAGCCGGTTCAGACCGGTCTGCTCGCTATCGACTCCATGGTGCCTATTGGCCGCGGTCAGCGTGAGCTCATCATCGGTGACCGTAAGACCGGTAAGACCGCCATCGCCATCGACGCTATCCTCAACCAGCGCGGCAAGGGCATGGTCTGCATCTATGTCGCCATCGGCCAGAAGGCCTCCACGGTTGCCAACATCCGCGAGACCCTCGCTCAGCACGGTGCGCTCGACTACACCATCATCGTTTCGGCCACCGCTGCCGATTCCGCCCCTATGCAGTACATCGCGCCTATGGCCGGTGCCGCTATTGGCGAGTTCTTTATGTACAACGGCGAGGACGGCAAGCCCGCCAGCGAGACCAACCCCGGCGGCCACGTGCTCGTCATCTACGATGACCTGTCCAAGCAGGCTGTGGCCTACCGTCAGATGTCGCTGACGCTGCATCGTCCGCCCGGACGCGAGGCCTATCCTGGCGACATCTTCTACCTGCACTCTCGTCTGCTCGAGCGTGCCGTCAAGATGTCCAAGAAGAACGGTTACGGCTCCATGACGGCACTGCCGATCATCGAGACCCAGGACGGCGACGTCTCGGCCTACATTCCGACCAACGTCATTTCCATTACCGATGGTCAGATCTACCTGCAGTCCGAGCTCTTCTTCCAGGGTCAGCGCCCGGCAGTCGACGTGGGTATCTCCGTGTCCCGCGTCGGTGGCGATGCGCAGACCAAGGCCATGAAGCAGGTCGCCGGCAACCTCCGTCTGGACCTCGCTTCCTATCAGGAGCTCGCTGGCTTTACGCAGTTCGGCTCCGACCTCGACGAGGCTACTCAGAAGCAGCTGACCCACGGTGCTCGCATGACCGAGCTCCTGAAGCAGCCGCGTTACAAGCCGTTTGAGGTTGGCGAGCAGATCGTTACGCTGTTCGCTGGCAACGAGGGCTTCCTGGATGACCTGGAGATCGCCGACGTGCTGCCTTTCCGTGCCGAGCTCATCGAGTACATGGACAATGGCTTTGGTTCGCTGCTCGACAAGGTTCGCGCCAAGAAGATCGATGATGACACCAAGGCTGAGCTCTTGCGCGTCATCGGCGACTTCAAGCAGCAGTTCATGGCCAAGCACCATTCGGATGTTTCTGGATCAGAGGAGAACTAAGCCCCATGGCCAACCTTCGCGACATTAAGAAGCGAATCTCCTCGGTTACCACGACCAAGCAGATCACGCGCACGATGGAGATGGTCTCTACGGCCAAGATTCGTCGTGCCCTCGATCGCTCCAAGCAGGCCGAGCCCTATAAGGAGGCGCTGACCGACGTCATGTTGACGGTCGCCGGCGACGCCTCCTGTTCGGGCACCGATCCCATGCTGCAGAAGCATGAGAGCGTCAAGCATGGCCTGATTGTCGTTATTGCCTCGGACCGCGGCCTTGCCGGCGGTTTCAATACGACGGTGGAGCGCACGGCCGAAAAGCTCGCCGCTTCTTGGGCGAACGACGGCATCGAATACGAGATCATCGCGTGCGGGCGTAAGCCGGCCACGTATTTCCGTGACCGCGCAAACGTTGTCATGCACTTTGAGGGCAACTCCTCTGAGCCCGATTTCAATCAGGCCCGCATGATCTCCTCTCATATCTGCGATGCGTATCGTGCCGGTGAGCTTGACCGTGTCGAGCTTGTCTACCACCACGCCAAGAACCGCGTGGATCAGGAGCTTCGCGTCGAGCATCTGTTGCCGCTCGACCCCGAGATGATCGCTATGGCCCACGGTCCGCGTAAGAACGAGACCGACGCCCCTAAGCGCATCTCGTCCACGTTCGAGTTCGTGCCCTCTCCCGAGCATGTTCTCGGCAAGCTTGTGCCGTCTTATATCCTGACGGTCATCTACCAGGCCCTGATCGATTCGGCGGCTGCCGAGCAGGGTGCACGCCGCAAGGCCATGCACTCCGCGACGGAAAACGCCACCGCGATCATCTCGACCCTTACCCGCACGTATAGTCGCGTGCGCCAGGCTTCGATCACGACCGAGATTAACGAGATCGTCGGCGGAGCCTCAGCATTGGAGGAACAGTAATGGCTAATAACACCGTAAAGCTTGCGGTCGAGGAAGCCACCAAGAAGACGACTGCCGGTGATGGTCGCATCGTGCGAATCATCGGCCCTGTCGTCGACGTCAAGTTTGACGGCGCGGTGCCCCCGATCTACAACGCGCTCACGGTCGAGGCCGAGACCCCGATCGGTCATCTGAGCACGATCCTCGAGGTCGAGAGCCAGCTTCCGGGCGGCGTCGTCCGCACGGTCGCCATGTCCTCGACCGACGGCCTGCAGCGCGGCCTCATCGCCACCGATACCGGTGAGCCCATGAAGATGCCCGTTGGTCCCAAGACGCTCGGCCGCATTTGGAACGTCATGGGCAAGCCCGTCGACGGCAAGCCCATGCCCGAGGTGGAGGAGTTCTACCCCATCCACCATGCAGCGCCCCGTTTCGACGAGCTCACCACCAAGACCGAGATCTTCGAGACCGGCATCAAGGCCGTCGACCTGCTCGAGCCCTACATCCGCGGCGGCAAGACAGGTCTGTTCGGCGGCGCCGGTGTCGGCAAGACCGTCCTGATCCAGGAGCTCATCAACAACCTCGCCCAGGAGCACGGCGGCACCTCGGTGTTCACCGGCGTCGGCGAGCGTACCCGCGAGGGCACCGACCTGTTCCTCGAGATGAGCGAGTCTGGCGTTATCGACAAGACCTGCTTGGTCTATGGTCAGATGAACGAGCCGCCCGGAGCGCGTCTGCGCATCGGTCTGGCCGGCCTTACCACCGCTGAGTACTTCCGCGATCGCGGCCAGGACGTTCTGCTGTTCATCGACAACATCTTCCGCTTCTCTCAGGCAGGTTCCGAGGTTTCCGCACTGCTGGGCCGTATGCCGTCCGCCGTTGGTTACCAGCCCACGCTGGCAACCGAGATGGGCGACCTCCAGGAGCGCATTACCTCGACCAAGACGGGCTCCATTACCTCCGTCCAGGCTGTCTACGTCCCCGCAGACGACCTGACCGACCCGGCGCCTGCCACGACGTTTACGCACCTCGATGCCACCACGGTTCTTTCGCGTAGCATTTCGTCGCTCGGCCTGTTCCCGGCTATCGACCCGCTTGCGTCTTCCTCCGACGCTCTCGATCCCTCGATCGTCGGCGAGGAGCACTACCGTGTCGCCGTCAAGGTCCAGGAGCTCCTGCAGGAGTACTCCGACCTTCAGGACATCATCGCCATTCTGGGTATGGACGAGCTGTCCGAGGAGCAGCGCCTTACGGTCAACCGTGCCCGTAAGATTCAGCAGTTCCTCTCGCAGTCCTTCCACGTCGCCGAGAAGTTCACCGGCAACCCCGGTGTCTACGTCCGCGTCGAGGATACCGTCCGCTCTTTCGCCGAGATTGTCGACGGCAAGGCCGATGACCTGCCTGAGCAGGCTTTCCGCTATGCTTCCACGATTGAGGACGTGCGCGAGCGCGCCCGCAAGATGGGGGAGAAGTAGGTTATGCGTATCCGCATCGTGTGCCCCGTGAGCTGCGCCTATGAGGGCGACGCTGCGTTTGTGTCGATTCCGTCCACGGATGGCGAGTTTGGCGTTCTGCCTGCTCACTCCAGCGAGATCTGCACGATCGACCGCGGTTACGTTCGCGTTTCCGATAAGGCCATGGGCACTGTCGACCACACGTTCGCCGTGGCCGGCGGCTATGCCCAGGTTGCGGACGATGTCGTGACCGTTCTCGCCGAGCGCGCTTGCGATTTGGCGACCGTCGATGCCGACAAGCTTAAAGCTGATATTCAAGGTTTTGAAGAGAAGCTGGGTAATTTGTCGGAGGATGATGCACGCCGCGCCTACCTCTATAATGAAATCGCATGGTGTAAGCTCAAGCTTGCCCAATAGTCAAACGATTTAGCGTTCGACCATTTGCGAACACATCATGCCCGGGATGGCCCAGCCATCCCGGGCATGCTTTTTGAAAGGGTAGACCTTGGATATTATCCGCGTTGAGGGTGGCCACGCCATCGGAGGCTCCGTGCCCGTTTCGGGCGCCAAGAACTCCGCACTCAAACTCATGGCGGCAACGCTTCTGGCGCCGGGCAAGACGACGCTGCAGAACGTGCCCGATATTTCCGATGTCCACGTGATGGGCAAGGTGCTCAAGGGCATGGGCGCTACGATCGATGTTCTCGACGAGCACACGCTCGAGATTGATACCTCTCAGGTCGATTCTTGGGAGGCCCCCTACGAGCTCGTTGCCAAGATGCGTGCTTCCACAGCCGTGATGGGACCCCTGCTGGGTCGCTTCCATCGCGCCAAGATCGCCATGCCGGGCGGCTGCAACCTGGGTGCTCGCAAGATCGATATGCACATTCTTGGTCTCGAGGCCCTGGGCGTTGAGTTCGATACCGCCCACGGTTACATCAACGCTAATGCGCCCCAAGGTCTGCGCGGTACCACCGTCACGCTCGAGTTCGCCAGTGTCGGTGCGACCGAGAACCTCATTATGGCATCCGTGCGCGCGAAGGGTACCACGGTTATCGACAATGCCGCCCGCGAGCCCGAGATCGTCGATCTCGCCAACATGCTCAACGAGATGGGCGCTAAGATTGTCGGCGCCGGTACGCCTGTCGTGACCATCGAGGGCGTGGAAGAGCTGCATCCCGTTACCCATCGCGTAGTGGGCGACCGCATCGAGGCCGGCACCTTTATCGTCGCCGGTGCGTTGATGGCCGACGATCGCGGTGTCGACGTCACGGGTTTTTGCCCCATTCACTTGGGCATGGTGCTCAAGAAGATGGAGCTCATGGGTATCGACTGCGAGCGCGTCGAGGATGGCGTCCATGTAAACCGTGCCGAGCGTATCAAGCCGGTCGACATCCAGACGCTTCCGTTCCCCGGCTTCCCGACGGACATGCAGGCGCAGATTATGGTGCTCTCCGCCCTTGCCGATGGTAGCTCCGTTATCACCGAGAACATCTTCGAGAATCGCTTTATGTTTGCCTCTGAGCTGGTGCGCATGGGTGCCGACATTCGTATCGAGAGCCATCATGCCATGATTCATGGCGTCAAGGGCTTCTCGGGTGCACAGGTTACCTCGCCCGATCTGCGTGGCGGAGCGGCCCTCGTCGTAGCGGGCTTGATCGCCGACGGGACGACCGAGGTTTCGGCCATCCATCACATCAAGCGCGGCTACGAGCGGTTTGTCGAAAAGCTGCAGGCGCTCGGCGCGCATGTCGAGCATGCTACCGTCCCCGATCCCGTCATCTACTAATACAGGTTGCCTATGTTTAATAAAAAGCCCCTCGCGGATACCACCACCCGAAGACCCTCAACTGGTGCGCAGGCCAAGATCTACAGTCGCGATAACGTGGCTCGCTATTCCGAGCGCGCTCGTCAACGTCGCCGTAGCCACACGATTCGTCACGTCGCGCTCATTGTCGTGCTTGGCGTGCTGCTGAGTGCCACTACCGCTGCCGGCCTGTGGTTTGCCACCATTATGGGCAAGCTCGGCGATTCTAATGTCATTACCGACAATCTGCGTCGGGTTCTGGTTGACACCGATGAGGCAAAGGATCCGTTCTACGTGCTGCTTCTTGGCACCGACGGCCGTCCGGGCGAGGATACGTATCGTGCCGACTCGATTATCCTGGCACGCATCGACCCCACGCAAAAACAGGCGACGCTCATTTCCGTTCCGCGCGACACCGAGGTCGAGTACAAGGGCGAGACCATGAAGATCAACGCCTGCCATACCGTTGGCGGCGCCGAGGCCATGGTCGAGGCGGTCAACGAGCTGTGCGGTGTTCAGATTTCCCACTATGCCGAGGTCAGCTTCGACGGTATGCAGGCGCTGATTGATTCGGTTGGCGGTATCGACATTAACGCAACCGATGATGTTGACGACCCCGAGCACCTGGATATTAAGATTACCGCTGGCCAGCAGCATATGGACGGTGCCACCGCCCTTACCTATGCCCGCTGCCGCTACACCTATGCCGACGGCGATTACACGCGCATGCGCCACCAGCGTCAGGTGCTTGGCGCCCTTGCCAACCAGATTCTCAATAACTTCGATGCCACGAAGATCTTTGGCCTGGTTAATTCGCTGTCCGATATGCTCGTAACTGATATGAGCGTTCAGGATATCGTGGCTACGGTCAATGCCATGCGCGGTATGGATGTCGACGGTATCTACTCGGCCAACCTGCCCTCGTACGCCGACGACAGCACCATGATCGACGGTGTGAGCTACGTCTTTGTCTACGAGGACGAGCTCAAGGAAATGATGGAGCGCGTCGATGCCGGCAAGGATCCCAAGGGTCCCAACACCATGGGTCTTTCCGATGGTTCCAGCTCTACGATTGGCGACCTGAACAACAACACGTCTGACGATTACGCAAACGGTACCGCAACCTCATCGGTCAGCTCTGACGATTCCGATGACTCAAGCGATTCAAGCGATTCGGACTACTACGAAGAGCCCACCGGCGACGGCAACGGCTACGAAGCCAACTACTAAGTTACGGCGTTTTACCAAACACCGTAACGGCTCGACGCTGCGCGCCGCCCAAGGCGACAATTTGTCATTCAAAAGGCAGGGCATGACCAGAAGGTCAATGCCCTGCCTTTTTCATGCCAACTTGTTCGCCTTGGACGTCGCTCGCTGACGTTGGCTCAACCTGCGGTGCTGACTACTCCCCTTGCACCAAAAACCGCCCCGTTCTCGGTTTTGAGGACGGGGCGGTTTTGCTTACCTGGATTGTTCGAGTTCCCTATGCAAAGCGGGCGACGAGCTCCTGGAGCACGTCGGTCATCTTGACGAGCGAACTAACCGGGACGAACTCGTTGACGCCGTGGTAGCAATAGCCGCCGGTGGAAAGGTTGGGGCAGGGCAGACCGCGGAACGACAGCTGGGCGCCGTCGGTGCCGCCGCGAATCGGCAGCACTTGGGGCTCAACGCCGCAGGCAAGGTAGGCTTCCTTGGCAACATCAATAAGCTCGGGATAGTCACGAACGATCTCGGCCATATTTCGATACTGCTGCTTAATCTCGACCGTCACGCGCTCCTCACCCAGACGCTGGTTGAGGAGCGAGGCGGCGGCATCAATAAGGTCGAGTTTCTGCTGGAACTTGGCGGCGTCATGGTCGCGGACGATATAGCGCGCTGTGGCGTGATCGACGGTCGCAGATACACCCTCAAGGTGATAAAAGCCCTCGTAGCCTTCCGTATACTCCGGGCGCTGCACGTAGGGGAGCAACGCGTTGAAGTCGCAGAACAGATTGCCTGCGTTGACCATACGGCCCTTAGCGTCGCCCGGGTGGATGGACTGGCCCTCAAAGCGGACGGTCGCCTCGGCGGCGTTAAAGCACTCCCACTCCAGCTCGCCGATGGGGCCGCCGTCGACCGTGTAGGCGTACTTGCAGCCAAAGGTATCGATATCCAACAGCTCGGCTCCGTGGCCGATTTCCTCGTCAGGGCAGAAGCAAATGCCGAGTGCGGGATGGGGCAGAGAAGGGTCCTGAGCGATACGCGCGACAAGCGACATGATCTCGGCGACGCCTGCCTTGTCGTCCGCGCCCAGCAGCGTGGTACCATCGCTGCAGACCAGGTCCTCACCCGCGAGGTCATTCAGGGCGGAAAGCTTGGCGGTACTCATGGCAACGGGCTTTCCGTCAACCGTGCCGCAGACCAGGTCGCCGCCTTCGTAGTGTACGATATGCGGCTTCACGCCGGCGCCCGGTGCAACTTCGGTGGTGTCGAGATGGGCGATCAGGCCCAGGGCGGGCTTGTCCTCAGCGCCCGCACTTGCGGGGATATGCGCGCAGACATAGGCGTGCTCGGTCACGTGGGCATCTTCCGCACCAAGCTCGCGCAGCTCTTCAGCCAGCACGTTGGCAAGGTCAAACTGAACGGCGCTCGAGGGTACCTGGTCGCAGTTTGCATCCTCGGACTGCGTGTTGATCTGGACGTAGCGCAAAAAGCGCTCGAGGACATCGGGGCTCGTGGTGGTGTTTTCCATAAAGACCGCTCCAATCTTGGTCGTCGTGTGCAACAAGAACTCTAGCACGGTATGCCACGGCATACCACGACGCTTGGATGGGGTAGAATCAGCCATTGAATGCAGAAGGGACGGAAGATCATGGATACGACAAATAGCTCGCGCGAACTACATCTGACGGTGGCGAACGAAGACTACTTGGAGTGCATGGTTCGCATTGAAAGCGAAGAGGGGGAAACCAACGGCGTGCGATCGGTCGACATCGCGCAGCGCCTTGGCGTCTCCAAGGCATCGGTCAATAAAGCGGTTTCGGCGCTCAAGGCATCCGAGCTTGTCGAGCAATCGCACTACGGCAAGGTGATCATGACCGATCGCGGCCGCGAGGTTGGCACGGCTATCTGGTACCGTCATCGCCTCATCCGCACGTTTTTGGTTCAGGAGCTCGGTGTCGAATTTGAGCGAGCCGATTCCGAGGCCTGCATGATGGAGCATGCGCTATCCGAGGACACGATGAGCCGCTGGCTCGCCTATCTCGAAAAGCAGGGAATCAGCGTCGAGGAATAGCGGGATATATATGGATACGAGTTATTACAACCGCTTTGGTGCCGAGGAACTTACGCGCCGCTTGTCGAGCGAGACCTTGTTGGCGCAGGGCCCCATGGGCAGTGTTCTGTTGAGTGAGTACGATGCCGCCGACATTCCACCGGCGTTTTGGAATCTGGCAGAGCCGCAGACCGTTTCTCGTATCCATCGCTTGTATGTCGCCGCCGGCGCGCAGGTGCTCATTACCAACACCTTTCAGGCATCGAGCTATGCCCTCAAGCACGACCAGATTGCGCCGTCCGTGGCGGAGGTCAATCGCGGGGCCGTCGACGATGCCCGCCAGGCGCACCCTCAGCTGCTGCTGGGCTCGATGGGCCCGATCGGTATTGAGTGGTTTGCCGAGGACTCTGCCGAGTATCGTGAAATCCGAGGCATTGCGCGCGAACAGGCGCACGCCTTGCTCAATGCCGGCGTTGACGGTCTGCTGATCGAGACGGTGACTTCTATCCGTAATTTGCAGCCCATGCTTGCCGGCGCCCGAGATGCCGCCGACGGCATGCCTGTTCTGGTGAGTTTTGTCGTTGACGATAAAGGCGACCTGTTGGGCGATGGCCTCAACATCGAGGCAGCCGTTTTGTACGCCGAAAAACACGGCGCAAACTCGGTTGGTGTTAATTGCTGTTCGCTTGCGGCCGCGAACGCGGCGGTG
>DXLY01000022.1 GCA_019414465.1 Collinsella sp. | reverse complement strand
CATCAATGTGGTGTATCACCGTAAGAATGGTGGATATGGCATCATCAAGCCCCGCATCGAAACACTTGACGAGTAAAATACGTTAACTTGCATGAGTTAACGGTTGGCGGCCATCCCATGCGGGTGGCCGCCTTTTTACGTAAGGAGTCGCTTTGATGGACAAGGCCGCATCCGCCGGTCATTCGAACCGTTGCCGCATCGTCGTCGATACCTGCTGCGACTTTAGCCCCGAGGTCGCCGCGAACCTCGATGTCGATATCCTGGGTTTCCCTTTCATTATCGATGGCGAGGAGCGCACAGACGACATCTGGTCGAGCATGAGCCCTAAGGAGTTCTACGACCGCATGCGCGCCGGTGCCCGCGTGTCCACCTCGGCTGTGTCGCTCGGTCGCTATATCGAGTTTTTTACCGAGTGCGCCAAAGAGGGCATGCCCACGGTCTACCTGTGCTTTACCTCGGCGCTGTCGTCGAGCTACAACTCCGCGTGCCAGGCGGCAGATGTCGTGCGCGCCGAGTATCCCAACTTTGAGCTCTACGTGGTCGACAACGCTCTGCCCTGCGCGACCGGTGCGCTCTTGGCGCTCGAGGCCGTGCGCCAGCGTTCGGCGGGACTGACCGCCAAGCAGCTGGTCGATTGGGCAAACGAGGCAAAGACCTACGTGCACGGCTACTTTACGCTCGAGAGCTTCGACGCACTGGCTGCCGGCGGCCGCATTCCTCCCGCGGCGGCGCAGCTCACGGCAAAGCTCGACGTCAAGCCCGAGCTCTCCTACGACCTGGCCGGCTCGCTGTCGCTGATCGGCGTCAACCGCGGCCGCAAGAAGGCGCTCAAGTCCATCCTCAAGTCGTTCCGCGAGAACTACGTGCCCGATCGCACCATGCCCATCGCCATCATGACGGCCGATGCCGAAAAGGATGGTGACTGGCTCGAAGCCGCCATCCGCAAGGAGGAGGGTTGCGCCGACGTCACGATCATTCGCGGCTCCGTGGGTCCCACCATCGGCTCGCACGTGGGCCCCGGCATGGTGGGCTGCGCGTTTTGGGGTAAGAACCGCGCCGACAAGGCGTCGCTTTCCGACCGTATCGCCCGCCGCGTGCGCGGTCAGTAGGCAAGCGCTGCGTCCGTAATCGCCCTCGACTCACAGCCCAAACGCTGGCACCGAGTATTCAACCTGGTAACAACACCCAACCCAAAAGGAAAGGTTTCATGGCAAACAAGCTCTCCGTCGCATTCATCGGCACCGGAATTATGGGTGCCCCCATCGCCGGCCACATTCTGGACGCTGGCTATCCCGTCACGGTCAACAACCGCACCAAGTCCAAGGCTGCAGCGCTCGTTGAGCGCGGTGCCGTCTGGGCCGATACGCCGGCAGATGCCGCGGCGAACGCCGACGTCGTCTTTACCATGGTGGGCTATCCCTCCGAGGTCGAGGAGCTCTACCTGGCGGGCGACGGCCTGCTCGCGTGCACTAAGCCCGGCGCGGTCCTGATCGACCTCACCACGAGCTCGCCCGAGCTGGCGCGCGACATTGCCGAGGCCGCCCAGGTTTCTGGTCGCATGGCGTTTGACTGCCCCGTCACCGGCGGCGAGTCGGGCGCTATCGCCGGTACGCTCACGGCTATCGTGGGCGCTACCGAGAACGACATCGCGCCGGTCCGCGACATCCTTGCCACCTTTGCGGCCAACATCTGCTGCTTCGACGGCGCCGGCAAGGGCCAGGCTGCCAAGCTCGCCAACCAGGTGTCGCTGGGCGCCTGCATGGTCGGCATGGCAGACGCCATGGCATTTGCCGAGCTGAGCGGCCTTGATCTGGAGAAGACCCGCCAGATGATCCTGGGCGGTACCGGCAAGTCCGGCGCCATGGAGAGCCTGGCTACCAAGGCGCTCGACGGCGACTACAAGCCCGGCTTTATGGTCGAGCACTTCATCAAGGACCTGCGCTTGGCGCTCGCCTATGCCGACGATCGCGAGCTTGCGCTGCCCGGCGCCGACGTGGCCTTTACGCTCTACGACATGCTCGATGCCATCGGTGGTGCCAAGCTGGGCACCCAGGCCATCACGGTCCTCTATAAGGAGGAGGCCGACGCCATCGCCGCCGGTCTGGACTGGTCGCAGTATCGTCCCGAAGAGCACGGTGCTCACGAGGACGGCTGCGGTTGCGGCGAGCACGGCGACGACCATGAGTGCGGTTGCGGCCACCACCATGGCGAGGACCACGAGTGCTGCGGCGGCCACGGCCATGATGATGGCCACGAGTGCTGCTGCGGCCACCATCACGGGGAGTAGCGCCCATGAGCTGGACGTTCGTGGTGCTTGCGCTGGTGCTCTTTCTCTTCGCGATCTACATTGGCTTTTTGTGCGGCCAGTGGGCGTGCGAAAAGCGCGTCATCACCAAGCGCGACTACTGGATTGCCAACTTTGCAGGCGCGGCGGCAGTCGTCCTGCTGACCTGGGTGTTCTCACTGTTCCCGCTGGTGCAGTTTGCGCCGATCGGCTGGCTCGGCGGCTTTATCGCCGGTCTTAAGATGAGCTTTGGCGAGTCCGTCGGTCCGTGGCGCAAACACGACGAGGTCTTTAACGTCAACAAGGCTCATCGCGCCGCCGCCGACGCGGGCGACGCTGAGGAACGCCGCCGTGCGCGTCGCAATGGCGCGGCCGACCGACAGCTCATCTCGGTCACCGATGACAGCAAGGGTGCTGGCAAGCACGCTAAGTAATAGTAAGAAGAGGTAACTATGGCAGAAAACAAAGACGAACAGCTCACCGACGAGGAGCTGGCACAGCTTCAGCTGGCAGAGGAGAACGAGAACGCCGTCGACCGCCTGGTTCAGGAGCTCGGCTGCCCCACGCGCCGCATCCGCCAGTTTGCCGCCCGCGTGCTGCATCTGCTTGCCGAGCGCGATCCCCAGCGCGTCGTGCCCTGCGTGCCCGCGCTGATCGAGGCGCTCGACCGCCCCGAGGCGCAGACCCGCTGGGAGGCTCTCGATGCCCTGACGGCGCTCGCCACCACCTGCCCCGAGCAGCTGGGCGATGCCTTTGAGGGCGCCGAGACCGCACTGTTCGACGAGATTTCCTCCACGCTGCGCTATGCCGCCTTCCGCCTGCTGTGCGTGTGGGGCGCCACGAGTGTCGAGCGTTCGCGCGAGGCTTGGCCCATCCTGGACGAGGCCATCCAGTGCTACCACGGTGATCTCGAGTATCGCGACATGCTCGGTTGCCTGTACGAGTTTGGTCAGGGCGAGATTGACGCCGAGGTTGCCGAGAAGCTCGCGCTGCGCCTTAAGTTCGACGCCGAGAACGGCAAAGGCAGCTATCTCAAGGCCCGTTCGAGCGAGATTTGCGAAATGCTTGTTAAACGCTTTGACCTGGATCTCTCCAAAAAGAAGAAGCGTGCTAGCGTTAAAAAATCTGACGACGCCGAAGACGAGGAGTAACAGATTATGGCGCACGATGTAGTCCTGATTCCCGGTGACGGTATCGGTCCCGAGATTACGCAGGCCATGCGCCGCGTGGTCGAGGCCGCCGGTGTCCAGATCAATTGGAACGTCCAGGAGGCCGGTGCCGGTGTCATGGACGAGTTTGGCACGCCGCTGCCCCAGCACGTGCTCGATGCGGTCGCCGAGACCAAGGTTGCCATCAAGGGTCCCATTACTACGCCGGTTGGCACGGGTTTCCGCAGCGTTAACGTCGCCCTGCGCAAGCACTTTGACCTGTACGCCTGTGTGCGCCCTTGCCTGTCGCAGCCGGGCGACGGCTCGCGCTTCCGCGACGTCGACCTGGTCATCGTGCGCGAGAACACCGAGGACCTCTATGCCGGCATCGAGTTCGATGAGGGGGCTGCCGAGGTCGAGGAGCTCTCGCAGCTTGTCGAGCGCTCGGGTCAGAAGGCCTTCGCCGCCGATTCCGCTATCTCGATCAAGCCCATCTCCATCGCCAAGAGCCGCCGCATTGTGGAGTACGCCTTTGAGTACGCCCGCCGCTGCGGCCGCAAAAAGGTGACGGCCGTGCATAAGGCCAACATCATGAAGGCGACCGATGGCCTGTTCCTGCGCGTTGCGCGCGAGGTGGCCGCCAACTATCCCGATATCGAGTTCAACGACAAGATCGTCGACGCCACCTGCATGGGCCTGGTCCAGAACCCCAACGACTTCGATGTCCTGGTGCTGCCCAACCTGTACGGTGACATTGTGAGCGACCTGTGCGCCGGTCTGGTAGGTGGACTGGGTATGGCTCCGGGTTCCAACATCGGTGCCGACTGCGCCATCTTCGAGGCGACGCACGGCTCCGCGCCCGATATCGCTGGCCGGGATATCGCTAACCCCACGGCCGAGATTCTGTCCGCGGCTATGATGCTCGATCACCTGGGCGAGAACGACGCGGCCAATCGCATTCGCGCCGCCGTTTCTGCCACGCTCGACGAGGGTGAGCAGGTTACCGGCGACGTTCGTCGTGCCCAGACCGGCTCCGTTGAGGGCGCTGTGGGCACGCAGGCCTTTGCCGATGCCGTTATCGCGCACCTGGCCTAAGGCATGCAGACTGCAAACGCCTAAATAGTACTTAAGTGTTTGCGTATAACCTGAGAATCAATACGCCCGGCGCTTTGTCGGGCGTATTCTATTGCGGACTATGTTTCCTAACAAGGAGTAACTGATATGGGTCTGATTCAAAAGAAGGACGAGAAGGACGAGATCGACGGCATCCAGATCATCGAGCGCGGCGAAGGCCCCGATGGTGATGAGGAGGAGAAGATCGATCTGGTCGCCGGTACGTCTGCCGAACATATTGCCGCCGGTACGACGGCCGAGGAGGAGGACGCTCGCCTGGAGGCAAAGATCGCCGCGGACGCCGCCGACGAGAACCTCATGCCCGAGGAGCAGGACGAGGACGACGATATCCTGGGTTCCGACGAAGACGACCGCGCATCCAAGCACAAGAAGACGATGATTGCCGCCTTTGTGGTTGCAGTCGTGATTGCTGTCGTGATTGGCTTCTTTATTGGCAATGGTGGTTTTGGCGGCAAGGGTGTCGGCTCGGCGACCCTCACCGAGGACCAGCTCGATTCGACCGTGGCAAGCTACAGCTACAACGGCAAGAAGAGCGACATCACCGCGCGCGAGGCCATTGAGAGCCAGTACAGCCTCGACACCGTCAAGGATGGCGATGGCAACTACACCGCTCCCTCTGCCGACGTCATCCTGTCCTACGTGCGCAACAAGATCCTGCTCGACGCTGCCGAGGACGAGGGCATCACCGTCTCTTCTAAGGAGATGAAGAAGTACGCCGAGGATTCCATCGGCACTTCGGACTACAAGACCATGGCCACGCAGTATGGCGTGTCCAAGGACCAGGCCAAGCAGATCGTCCGTCAGTCCGCGACGCTGCAGAAGCTCTACAAGAAGAAGGTGGGCGATAGCTCCGCAAGCATGCCGACCGCCCCGACCGAGCCTGCTGACGGCAACGAGGAGACCGCGAGCAAGGACTACGCCGATTACATCATCAAACTTGCCGGCGACGAGTGGGATAGCGAAAAGGGCACCTGGAAGGACGCCGATAGCACCTACGCTAAGGCCTTCGCTGACGATGCCTTTACGGCTGATAGCGCTACCTACAAGCAGGCCATGACCGCCTATTACACCGCCTACCAGCAGTACTCTTCGCAGGCTTCGAGCGCCAGCTCCAAGTGGACCGAGTATGCTAACGGCCTGTATGCCAAGGCCAACATCAGCATCTACGGCCTGTTTGCGTAAGGTTTGCCTGCACTACTGTGCGCTAGCCGATCTGCCTGATTTAGCCCGCTAGAACGGACAACGTTCTAGCGGGCTTTTTGCTGCCGAAACCACTGGAGTAGGCCTCGCGCCCGCGCAAGCGCTCCATTGTGTTTCCCTAATTCATCTGGGAAAACGACTGCAAACGATTGCAAGTAACCGGTGAACGGTCGAAAACTACCGTTCACCGATAATCTCAAAACTGGTTCTAACTGGTATTAAGTCAAAAAGACCAATTCACATATCTTCACAATGACCTGCAATTTTTCTACACGCTATTTTTAGCCGCCCTGCGTTGTTTAGACACAGGAAAAGATCCGATCTTTTGCCAAAGCATTTCGGAACGGTTTCAAAACCGCAGGTAGAAGTGTTAACGACCGGTAAACGGTCGATTTATCACCGTGAGCGGTGCAAAAACGTTTTACCGTATGAATCAACGAAAGCGACCTCTTCTGGGGTGATATAGTGACAACAACACGTCACGTGGTTACTACCAGTTTAGAAACCACTGGTCTTCAAAGTACGCTTTCTAAGAAGCTTTAAGGGCGAGCGCCCGCTGGCTTCCGAAAATCATCGGACTCAGATCGTACACACCTTCGGAAGGGAAATTTGAATGGTTGGCTTTATTCTTACCGGTCATGGACAGTTCGCACCCGGCCTCGCAAGCGCTATCGCTATGGTTGCTGGCGACCAGCCCGCTTTTACCGTCGTTCCTTTTGAGGGCGACCAGGCTGCTTCCTACGGTGAGGATCTCCGCGCCGCTATTACCGCCATGCGCGAGGAGTGCGATGGCGTGCTCGTCTTTACCGACCTGCTTGGTGGCACCCCGTTCAACCAGGCGATGATGATTGCCCAGGATGTCGACAACGTCGAGGTTCTGACCGGCACCAACCTTCCCATGGTTATTGAGCTTCTGTTCCTCCGCGGCAATGCCACGCTCGCCGAGCTTGGCGAGCAGGCCGTGACCGTTGGCCAGACGGGCATCACCGCCCAGACGGTCGCATCCGTTGCCGGCTCCGACGAAGAGGATATCTTCGGCGACGAGGACGGCATCTAATGGCCGATTTCGGAGCCAACGTCCTGAGCTCCTCGGTCGCCCTTTTAGGCCTGCTTGTCATCATGGGCTTGATTTACACCATCTGGTCGCAAATCAACATGAAGAAGAAGCAGAAGTACTTCAAGGAGCTGCACACCGAGCTCAAGCCGGGTCAAGAGGTTCTTTTCGCCGGCGGTATCTACGGAACCGTCAAAGGCATCGAAGGCGAGAAGGTCCAGATCAAAGTCCGATCCGGAGCCGTCGTAGATGTTTCGCGTTACGCGATTCAGGAGATCAAGTAACTGTCGTCAGCAAATAACGAAAGGAAGCTGATCAACATGGCAGAACCCAACATTCTTCTTACCCGCATCGATAACCGACTGGTTCATGGTCAGGTTGCCACCCAGTGGAACTCCACCCTGGGCTCCAACCTCATCCTCGTCGCCAACGACGACGTGGCGTCCAACACCATGCGCCAGAACCTCATGAAGATGGCCGCTCCCGCCGGCGTCGCTACGCGTTTCTTCTCTCTGCAGAAGACCATCGACGTCATTGGCAAGGCGAGCCCGCGCCAGAAGATCTTCATCGTGGCCGAAACACCGGAAGACGTGCTTACGCTCGTCAAGGGCGGTGTGCCTATAAAGAAGGTAAACATCGGCAACATGCACATGTCGGAAGGAAAGCGCCAAGTCGCCACCTCCGTCGCAGTTAACGACGAGGATGTCGCTGCGTTTAAAGAGCTGCAGGAATTGGGGGTGGAGTTGGAGATCAGGCGCGTTCCGAGCACGCCTGTTGAGGACACGAGCAAGCTCTTCTCGTAATCCTCGTGATCCACGTTGTCAGGAGTGAAACCCTGACGTTCTGTACGTGAAATCCAAAGTGCGTACATACATTTTGAAAGGAGGAGCAAGATGGAATACTCGATCATCCAGATCGCTCTGGTCTTCGTCGTCACGTTCATCGCGGCAATCGACCAGTTTGACTTCCTCGAGTCTCTCTATCAGCCCATCGTCACCGGCGCCGTCATCGGTCTTATCCTTGGCGACCTCAACACCGGTCTTCTCGTGGGTGGTACCTATCAGCTCATGACGATCGGCAACATGCCGATCGGAGGCGCTCAGCCGCCTAACGCCGTCATCGGCGGCATCATGGCAGCCATTCTCGCTATCGCCACGGGCCTCGAGCCCAACGCGGCAGTCGGCCTCGCCATTCCGTTCGCTCTGCTTGGCCAGCTTGGCGTTACCCTGGTCTTCACGCTTATGTCCCCGCTTATGTCCACGGCCGATAACATGGCTCACAACGCGGACACCAAGGGCATCGAGCGCCTGAACTACTTCGCCATGGCTCTGCTCGGCCTGATCTTCGCTGTCGTCGTCACCCTGTTCTTCATCGCTGGCGCTACCATCGGTCAGACCATCGCTTCTGCCATCCCGACTTGGCTGCAGACCGGTCTCTCCGCTGCAGGCGGCATGATGCGCTTTGTCGGCTTCGCCGTCCTGCTCAAGGTTATGATGAACCGCGATATGTGGGGCTTCTTCCTCATGGGCTTTGGCCTCGCGCTCATCACCGTTGCCAACGATTCGCTGGCAACCCCTGCTCTGCTCATCCTCGCTCTCATCGGCTTCGGCATCGCTTTCTGGGACTTCCAGCAGCAGACCGAGCTGAAGGGTGCAGCTGTTTCTGACGGAGGTGACTTCGAAGATGGCATCTAATGAGTATGTGATCCCGGAGCACTACGAGGATCTCACTCCTGCTCCGCAGCTCGACCAGAAGACCCTCAACAAGATGGCTTGGCGCTCCTGCTTCCTGCAGGCATCGTTCAACTACGAGCGCATGCAGGCCGCTGGCTGGCTTTACTCCATCATCCCCGGTCTGGAGAAGATCCACACCAACAAGAACGACCTCGCGGCTTCCATGAGCCACAACCTGGAGTTCTTCAACACCCACCCGTTCCTCGTCACCTTTGTTATGGGCATCGTGCTTTCGCTCGAGCAGAACAAGGTTGACATCCCCACGATCCGCGCCGTCCGCGTCGCCGCAATGGGCCCGCTCGGTGGTATCGGTGACGCCCTGTTCTGGCTGACGCTCGTGCCTATCACGGCCGGCATCACCTCCAACATGGCCATCAACGGCAACGCCGCTGCGCCGATCATCTTCCTGGTGATCTTCAACGTCGTCCAGTTCGCTCTGCGCTTCTGGCTCATGAATTGGTCCTACAAGCTTGGCACCAGCGCTATTGACGCTCTGACCGCCAACATGCAGGCCTTCACGCGTGCCGCTTCCATCATGGGCGTCTTCGTCGTCGGTTGCCTGGTCGTCACCATGGGTGGCACCCAGATCAACCTCCAGATCCCCAACGGCACCACCCGTGGCCTTGCCCCTACTACCGTGATCGTCTCCGAGAAGGAGGCCGAGAACTTCACCGGTATGGAGGGCATCGATACCGAGACCGCTGAGGCCGGTACCATCGCCATGACCGATGAGGACGGCAACGCCCTCACCGCCGTCGATGCCGACGGCAACGAGGTCAAGTGCGGCGTCGCCGATCTGGGCAACGGCATGGAGTCCGTGACCTACGCTACCGTCACCGAGGATCCGGTCAACTTCTCTGTTGCCGACACCCTCAACACCATCGTCCCGAAGCTCGTCCCGCTTATGCTTACGCTGCTGCTTTACTACATGTTCGCTAAGCACAGCTGGACCCCGACCAAGGGCATTCTGCTGCTCTTCGTTCTGGGCATCCTGGGCGCTGGCCCGCTTGGTCTCTGGCCGAGCATCTGGTAAGGCTCTAGCTTGAGGGGTGTGTCCCTACGCGGCTCACACCCCGACCCCTTAAGCCATGTGTATGTTAAAAGCCGCGTGCTCGAAAGAGCGCGCGGCTTTTGTTTTCTTGATGATTCGGGTGTGGCAGACAGATAATGCTAAACACCCAAGGTAGTAGCCTAGTTTGAGCAAAAGGGAGGATAGGATGGCGATCGGAGCGCGCAAGCAACCGCTGTACGATCAGCTGGTCGATATTCTGACCGAAAAGATTGACCATGAATATCGCGCCGGTGACATGATTCCTTCCGAGCGCGAACTTTCGGAGCGCTATGGTCTCTCGCGCACTACGGTACGCCTGGCTCTGCAGGAACTGGAGCGTTTAGGACTGGTGGTTCGGCAGCACGGTCGCGGTACCTTTGTGACCGACCGTTCGGCAAAGGCAACCAATCTTATGCAGTCCTACAGCTTTACCGAGCAGATGCGCGCGATGGGTCGCGACCCCGAGACCACGATTCTCGATTTTTGCGAGATGGAGGCCGATAAGAATCTGGCCGAGCATATGGGATTACGTATCGGTGATCGCATTTTTAAGCTCAAGCGCCTTCGTTCTGCCGACAACATGCCCATGATGGTCGAACGCAGCTATCTACCGGTTCGTCAATTTCTGTCCCTAAAGCGACCGCTGCTGGAGCGCAAGCCGCTTTACGATGTGATTGAGCAAGACTTTCAGCAAAAGATACGCGTGGCTGAAGAGGAGTTCTATGCGAGCATAGCCCGTCCCACCGACGCCCACCTTTTGGGAATTGTCGAGGGCTCGCCTGTGCTCGATTTGGTCAGGACTACGTATAACGAGTCAAACGAGGTTGTGGAGTATACACTCTCGGTTGCTCGTGCCGATCAGTTTAAATACAAGGTTTACCACCAGCGTAGCAACTAGTGTCCGCATCGTTTCCATATGGTGATTCTTTGCATTTAACTGGTTACTACCAGATAACCAACCGAAGTGTATAATTGCACGTCAGAGGATTACTTCTAGAGAGAGGTATTAGAAATGTTCGAGAAGAGTGTCGAGGAGCTCACCGAGCTCGGCGCCCAGATCACCACGGCCGAGATTGCTCAGCAGCCCGAGCTTTGGCGTGATACGCTCAACATCTATCGCGAGAACAAGGAGGCCATCGAGGCCTTCCTGGCCGAGGCTCGCGCTATGGGCGAAGGCCGCCTGTCCGTTGTCTTCACCGGTGCCGGTACGTCCGACTACGTTGGCGATACCTGCGCCCCGTATCTGCGTCACGCTGGCAACACTGATCTCTACGACTTTAAGCCCATCGCCACGACCGACATCGTGAGCGCACCGCGCGACTTCCTGCGCGCTGAGGACCCCACGCTCGTGGTTTCCTTTGCCCGCTCCGGCAACAGCCCCGAGAGCCTTGCCGCCGTCGCTGTTGCCAAGGAGCTCGTCCACAACGTCAAGTTCCTCAACATCACCTGCGCTCCCGAGGGTAAGCTCGCCGTCGAGTCCGCTGATGACCCCAATGCGCTGACGCTGCTCATCCCGCGCGCCAACGACAAGGGCTTCGCCATGACCGGTTCCTACACCTGCATGACCCTGCTCTCTACCCTCATCTTTGACGAGGCTTCCGACGAGCAGAAGGCCGAGTGGGTCGAGACCATCGCCAAGATGGGCGAGGAGGTCATCTCCCGTGAGCCCGAGATCGCCGATTACCTGGCTGGCGACTTCAACCGTGTGACCTACTTGGGTTCTGGCTCCTTCGGTGGCCTTGCTCAGGAGAGCCAGCTCAAGATCCTCGAGCTCGCTCACGGTCTGGTCGCTACTTCCTACGACACCTCCATGGGCTATCGTCACGGACCCAAGTCCTTCGTCGACGATAAGACGCTCGTCTTCGTGTTCGTCAACAACGACGCCTACACCCGTCAGTACGACATCGACATCCTCAACGAGATCGGTGGCGACGAGATCGCTCAGCACACCATCGCCGTTCAGCAGGAAGGTGCCACCGTCTATGAGGGTGAGTCCTTCACCTTTAAGGGCTACGAGGCACTTCCCGAGGGTTACCTTGCTCTGCCGTTCGTGATGTTTGCCCAGGCTATCAGCCTGCTCAACTCCGTGCGCGTGGGCAACACGCCCGATACGCCGAGCCCCACCGGCACGGTCAACCGCGTGGTTAAGGGCGTGACGATTCACCCCTTCACCGCTTAATCGCGTCCCCCTGTAAGGGCGCCCGTCCGCTCATAACGGCGGGCGGGCGCTTTTTGTTTTACGTGAGCTGGGTATAAGCATCACCACAGTCAACTGCTTTAGAAGCGAGGAGTGCATATGAGCACGTACGCAATTAAGGCTGACAAGTTCTTCTTGCCGGCAGGCCCGCAACTGGGCGGCTATCTTATGGTCGAGGATGGCGTTTTTGGCGCCTGGCAGGCCGACGAGCCCTCTTGCGAGATTAAGGACTACACGGGATCGTGGATCGCACCGGGCATGGTCGATACTCACATCCATGGCTTCTACAACCACTCGACTACCGATAACGATCCCGAGGGCATCGATATCAGCTCGACCGAGCTCGCCCGTCGCGGCACCACCAGCTGGCTGCCCACGACGTTCACCGATGGCGTCGAGCAGATCAAGGACGCCTGCGCTGCCATCGCTCAGGCGGACGAGGGCCGCGGCCCCGACTTCTGCGGTGCTCGCATTCAGGGCATCTACCTGGAGGGCCCCTTCTTTACCATGAAGCACGTGGGCGCGCAGAACCCCGCTTACCTGATCGATCCCTCCGAGGAGGTCTTCGATCAGTGGCAGGAGGCTGCGGGTGGTCGCATCGTCAAGAGCGCCATGGCGGCCGAGCGCGACGGTGCCGCTGCTTATGCGGCTGCTCTGAATGCCAAGGGTGTGGTGACCAGCATCGGTCACTCCGACGCCACCTACGATGAGTGCATCGCCGCCATCAACGCCGGTGCCAGCTGCTTTACGCATACCTATAACGGTCAGCGCGGGCTGCATCACCGTGAGCCCGGTGTCGTGGGCGCTGCCATGTCCACGCCCGAGACCTACGCCGAGATCATCTGTGACGGCAAGCACGTTAACCCTGCCGCCATCAAGGCGCTGCTGCAGGCAAAGGGCTGGCAACACACGGTGCTCATCACTGACTGCCTGGGCTGCGGCGGCATGCCCGAGGGCAGCTACACCAGTGGTGGCATGGACGTCATCATGAAGGACAACCTGTGCTGGCTCGCCGACGGCAAGAGCATTGCCGGCTCGGTGCTCACGCTTGCCCAGGGCGTCAAGAACATCGTTGACTGGGGCATCGCCAGCGCCGATATCGCCATTCGCATGGCAACCGAGGTGCCGGCACGCTCCGCGCACATCGAGGATAAGTGCGGCAGCATCATGCCGGGTCGCGACGCCGACTTTGTCGTGTTCGACCATGAGCTTACCCTCGTCGAGACGTATGTTGGCGGCCAGAGTGTCGGCAACGCCTTTACCGAGTAACGATAGAAAAAGACGGCGGGCCCGAATCTGCTCGGACCCGCCGTATGGGTTAAACGCTCAAAAGCACCTTCACAGTTACAGCTTGTTAGCGATCTTCTTTGCCGTGCGCTTGACGCCGGCCACCAGGCCTCCTGCAGGATGCTCCTTCTCGTATGCTAGACGCTTCTCGCGCTTGGCGTACTCTTCGACGATGATATCGCCATATTCGTCTTCGATCTTATCGAAGAAGTCGACGGCGCCCTTAATTTCCTCAGCGGTTGGGTGTCCCTTTTGGACACCGCCGGCGAGTTTGAACGGCCCCCACGTATCAAAGCCGGGGCAGCCGTAGACACCCATAAAGATGGCCTGCCTCATGCGGCAGATGCCATCGATATCCTTGCCGTACCACTTGTTTTTGCCACCGTAGGTCATAAGGCCAAACACCTTGTCCTGCGGCTGCAGCACGTTAGTGAGCACGCGTGCCATGTCCTTGTCGATTTCGGAATAATAGATGCCCGTGGCGACACCGATCAGATGATATTCGTGCAGGTCTGGGTACTCGTTTTTACCGAGCGTTTTCACGTCGAGGGTATCGATTTCGGGGTGCGCCTCGACGATGGCGTCCACGAGCTTTTTCGTATTGCCGTGGTGGCGCGAGGCATAGAGGATGATGGTTCGCATAAGAAGGCCTTTCAGCTGTAATTGCATCAATGTCTGTATGGTACCCCGTTACATGGCTGGGATACCGGACGCATCGATGAACGTGCGGGTTTGTTCTATGGTTAGGATTGAAACGGGCGCTTGCGTGAAATAAAGCAGTTGTTCGAAAGGATGGGTAATGGAATACGCTCTTTCCAACGATTCGATTTCTATTAAGGTTTCCACTGCCGGCGGCTCGTTTACCTCGATTGAGGCCGACGGTCGCGAGTATTTGTGGCAGGGCGACCCCGCAGTATGGTCCGGTCAGGCGCCGGTCTGCTTCCCGATTTGCGGAGGTCTGCGCGACGGCAGCGCCATGACGTTTGCCGGGCATCATGTGAAGCTCGCCCGCCACGGGTTTGCGCGTAAGCAGGAGTGGAAACTGCTGAGCCAAAGCACGAACGAGCTGGCTGTGTGTCTGGCTTCGGAGGATAACGCCGCGCTGCTGAGCGATTATCCGTATCCGTTTAGGCTCGTCGCCCGCTATACGCTCGAGGACGCCGCCGTGCGTGTCTCCTATGAGGTTACCAACGAGGGCACCGAGGACATGCCGTTCTTTATCGGTGGGCATCCCGGCTTTAGGTGCCCGCTCGATGAGGGCGAGGCCTATACGGACTACGAGTTGCGCTTTGAGAAAGAAGAGGCTGCAGAGCTTTGCACCGCTGTCCCTTCGACTGGCTTGATTGACGTGGACAAGCGCTCCAAGAACCCCATGGTGGGAAAGACGCTGCCTCTATCGCACGAGCTCTTCGATTTTGCGGAGACCATCTTTGACGTGCTCGAGAGCCGTCAGGTCACGCTTTCCAAGAAGGGCGAGGACAAGGGCGTCCGCCTGAGCTTTGAGGGCTTCCCATATCTCATTGTGTGGAGTAAGCCCGAGGGCGATTTTGTGGCAGTTGAGCCCTGGGGCGGCCTTTCGACCTGCTCCGATGAGGACGACGTGCTTGAGCATAAGCGCGGCTGCCTTGTCGCCAAGCCCAAGGAGACCGTCGCTCGCTCGTTCACGATTGAAATTCTGTAATTCCGTTTTGTCGACTCGTATCGCGAGGCACAAGGAGCCTGCGAGATAAGGAGCTAAAAATGATCCTCACCGTTACGATGAACCCGTCCGTCGATACACGCTATCAGCTCGATGAGCTCATTATCGACGACGTTAACCGTGTGACGCCCGAAAAGACCGCCGGCGGCAAGGGTCTCAACGTGGCCCGTGTACTGGGTCAGCTGGGCGACGACGTTGTGGCAACCGGTCTACTCGGCGGCCACATGGGCGCCTACATGGCCGAGCTCATGGATGCCAACGGCATTAAGAATGATTTTGTACCCATCAAGGGCGAGACTCGCATTTGCCTTAACATCCTCCACGCCGGCAACCAGACCGAGCTACTCGAGAGCGGCCCGACGATTGCCCCCGAGGAGCTCGATGCCTTTACCGCCAAGTTCGCCGAGCTTGCGAGCAAGGCCGCTGTCGTTACCATCTCGGGTTCGCTGCCCCGTGGTGTCGAGGCAGGCTACTACGCCAAGATCACGGGTATTGCCGAGAACGCCGGCGCCAAGGTGCTGCTCGATACCTCGGGTGCTTCGCTCGAGGCTGCACTCAAGTCCGAGGTCAAGCCCGAGCTGGTCAAGCCTAACCTGACCGAGATCAACGGCCTTTTGGGCACGAGCTTTACCACCGACGACGTGGACGAGCTGCGCGCCGCGCTCGCCTCTGACACCCGCTTCTCCGATATCCCCTGGGTCGTCGTGTCCATGGGCGCTGCCGGCTCCGTTGGCTTCCACAATGGCCGTGCGTTCCGCGCAAAGACGCCCGATATTCCCGCCGTTAACGCTACGGGCTCTGGCGATTCGACCATTGCCGGCTTCGCACATGCGATTGCTGCTGACGCGGATGACGAGACGGTGCTGCGTACCGCCAACACCTGCGGCAAGCTCAATGCCATGGATCCCATGACTGGCCACTTGGTTATGGATCGTTGGGACGAGGTTTACAACGGCGTTGTCGTGACCGAGCTGTAGGAGCTTGTGCGCCGTCCCCGGCATCGGTTGCTTGCTTGTGGTTAGAGTTGACGACAAGTGCGGTAGCATTATGCCGGGGCGCGACGCCGATGCTGTCGTGTTCAATCCCGACCTTACCCTGGTCGAGACGTATGTGGGTGGCAACAGCGTCGGTAATGCATTTACCGAGTAGCTGCCAAATAAACGATCCGAGAGGGGATTTAGATGATTTACGGTGCATTGGGCGATATCGAGGAATACCGCGGAATGCTCAAGGGCCTCGACGTGCTGATCGACTGGCTCGAGGAGAACGACCCGGCACAGCTCGAGGTCGGCAGCCATCCGATTTTGGGTGAGAAGGTCTTTGCGAACGTCATGTCTCCCACGACGCGTCCCGAGGCTGAGGCTCACTATGAGACGCATCAGCGCTATCACGACCTGCAAATCGACGTCGAGGGTCGCGAGGCCTTTAAGGTCGCCACGGGCAGCCTGACGCTGGTCCAGGAGTTTGACGAGAAGGACGACTATGATCTGGTCGATTCCGACGCCTCGATCGCCGGCGATCTTGCCGACGACAAATTCGCGCTGTTCGTTGCCGGCGAGCCCCACATGCCCACGCTCGAGTTCCCGGGCGATGGCGCACAGCCGGTCAAGAAGATCTGCTTTAAGTTGCTTGCCGACGCCTACTGGGAGGAGTAGCGAGCTGCTCGGCTGAGCTGTTCGTCTGATGGCGTGATTCCCCTATAGAAATCACGCCAGGACCCCGCCAAATGTGTTTTCCCTAGGGGATCACGTTTGGCGGGGTTTTCTGTTTTTGAATAGGGAAGCCTCATTTATTTGCGAAGAACATCGGCTAGCCGCAGGATTGAAATCATCGACCGATAAGTGAGTTCCACTTTTTCGCCCGCAAGCAGTCGTTTCGAGCCAATCTCATCTAGCCCCACAAGCCGAGAAAACAGCGGGCCGCTCATCGTGCCATCGTCAATTGATTCCCTTATGGTCTTCAAAACGTCCGTATCATGAAGCGATGCCGAGCTGTAAGGGGCAACACGAGCGGAACTCTCAATTAACGACGAGACAAAAGGATGGAGATGCTTTGGACATAGTCCATCAAACACCACATCCCCATTGTCGTTCGAGCCGACCAGGCGCCAAGTATAATGATCGACCCAGTCATCTCCGTCATATATGGTGTCCATGAGCAACTTCCCGTCTAGAGAGGGAAACCTATTTGGACATCGGGGCGCAAGACCGCAATCCATATCGGACCTGCAGCAGCTCCAACCCAACGCACCACATAGGTTCCCTTTCGTACATGTGTATCAATCTGCCCCGAAATGCCGGTGAATGCAATTCCAGACCCGTTTGTCGGATAGCAATCGACGTATTTTTGTTTTCCGCTCACAACCTTGTATAGATAAATCGTTCCAGCAAAAGAGAAGGGATCGTTCGCAATTTTGTCCGGAAGAACTTGCCACCTCAAAATCCCGCTACCAATATGGTCAAGCTTGACCGTTCCGCCGTCCCCCTCAAAAGTGGCAAGGGGATTTACCCCAGACTGAGAGTCGGCATCGCCCTCCTTAGCAGTTATCAGCAGGCTGCCCGTATAAGACTGCTAAGGCTCGCCTTCAGGACAGGCAGCCTTGGCCCAAGAAGGGCCACTCAGGCAGAACAGTCCGAGCAGCATCAATACCAGCAAAAGAAAACCCTTAGTTCTATTCATCTATATCGCCAATGTCTCTCGACATTTGTATATTGTGACTATTTTAGATCTATATGGCCAATTTGAGCCCTCACCATGGCATTTGTTGCAGCTGGGTTTCTTTTCATTAAGATTTCACTTTGGTAAATCCCCGCCCCTAAGCATTAAACCCGAAGTCCACCGAGTGGGCCGCTGTTGATGTGGCGATGTTTGGATTGGCGCGCACGCACTCAAAATCGGCAACAAAAAAGCCGCCCGAAGGCGGCTATCTTGTGTAATGGAGCCAGCGACCGGGCTCGAACCGGTGACCCCCGCTTTACGAGTACGTGAATTCGGCATTTGACGAGATGAGGCCAATTTCACTGAATTAAAAGGAAGCGCAGGTAGAAATAGGTAATTAACAATTATTGAGCTAGCTATTAGAATCATATTTCCCACTATTTTCACACTTAGAGAGACTTGAAAGTGTGAAAAGTTTCGATTAGGCTTGCTGGCAAAGCTTTAAAGGCTTTGCCAGCAAGCCTAATCGAAAATCTAACGAGGGATATGATTGCAGGGATTGATAAAAAAGACCGCTCGCGGCACATCGGAATGCATCGATAAGAGCAAAGGCGTCTATCGGATTTATTTTTCCCTGGGAAAAGATCCGGAGACAGGACGGTACCGCCGTAGTCCGTCACGCAGGGTTCACTGCAGAAGCAAGAACCCGAAAAACTGGCCGAGTGAAGTCGCCAAGGCGCTGGAGGCCTATAGAGCTGAACTTGAGGGCGCTTCCAACCGTGGCAATGGTCCTCTGGGCCTATCAGATTATGCGGACAGGTTTCACGCGAACAGGGAGTCGACCATGGGATCACCTCTTGCTTATGAGCGTGAAGGTTTGGACATTCGTCACATACGCGAGCTGTTCGGCAATCCCGATCTCACTCGGCTTAAATCGGATGACGTTCGCACTGCTTATGCCAAGGCTAGAAAAGAAGGCCGATTCAGCGAAAGTGAAATTCGCCGCATCCACATCAAGCTCAAACAGGTAATGGAGGATGCCGTCGATAACGACCTCGTGGGCAAAAACCCTTGTAGGGGAGTGAAACTGCCCAAGCAGAATGTCGAGGCTCGTAAGGCGCTGAGCGCCGATGAGGCGGCAAGGCTTCTTGCGGTCCTTTTGGAGGAGAAGCCATCTTCCTTTATCACATGCACAATGCTTCTACTTCTCTGCGGTTTGAGGAAGGGGGAGGCCCTTGGTCTCTCATGGGAGGATTATGACCCCGACGCCAAGACTCTGAGGATAGTAAAGCAATATACGAACGACAGGACATTGAGGCCGCCTAAATCAAAGATGAGCAGGCGTAAGATTTCGGTTGGAAATGAACTTGCCGACTATCTGGACAGGTGGAAAGCCATTCAGCGGAGTGAGTTCGATTCCTTTGCAGTGGGGCAGACTGGAGAAACGCCCATTGTCCATTCCATTGGGATCGTTGACGCCGCCAACGGCAAACGGGCTCTTGTGACCCGGATGGATGGACATAACTATTCAAGGGCGTTTAGGCTGTTTGCGGCGAAAAACGGCTTCGGTACTTTTAAGGAGAGCAGGGAAGTCATTGGGAGTGACGGCGTCAAACGTACCCGCTATACGGGTTATAGCGGGCTGAAGCCTCATGAGCTTAGACATACGCAAGCGACTTTGCTCGTTGGTGCCAATGCGGACATTAAGACGATCCAGGCGCGTTTGGGCCATGCTAGCCCATCGACGACGCTGTCTATCTATAGCCACTTTATCGAGGCAAATGACCAGAAGGCAGCATCAGTGCTGGATGATCTGCTGAAGGGCTAAAAAGGGCTAAAAAAGAGGCCCCAAAGGGGCCTCTTTTTTAAGCGACATTGTTTCGGTAGATCATTGCGCCATATGGCGGCTCCAGCTCCATAGACTGATAGTAGCTGGCATCTAGAAGGTTGAAATAACAAATGATGGGGGCGGCTAGGTGCTCGTCCATATTTAGGTAATGTCCCTCATCATCTGTGACCAGTTTGACCTCGTCGCGCATCACGTCGGTCATGCGGGGCCAGAGTTTGGTTGCGCGCTGCAATTTGTCCTTTTGACTGTACTCTCCGTTATGGAAGAAGGCAAAATGAGGCGCATCGTATTTTGCGCCGCCGCGAATTTCGATAATTCCGACCTGGCTGCAAGACTTCGCGCATTCCTCTGTTTCCAATAAAGTCCAAGAGGAGGGGAGGACAGCGTAATCGCCGCCGAGGAGATCGACCCGTCTCATTCCCTGGGGCCTCTCCTCTTTCTCGCAATATAAAGAGAAATGGTCGTGGAGCCTCTGGAATTGCTCTCGATAAAGTTCCAATTGACTAAAACTCATTTCTTCTGATCCGTCAACGGGAAGGGCCTTCATTTCATTGGTGATTTGCCGAGCTTCCCTGAGGCACGCCTCATCGAGGGCCCTGGCGACCCTCGGCTGCAACCCCGTGAGCAGGTTGCATAGATAGTCGATAGCCTCGCCGGTGCTTCTGACTGATTCGGGGTTCTTGAGGCGTAGCTCTTCGATTTTCTCCGGGGTCGTCGCCTGAACAGTTGTTCCGAACTTAATTTTCCGCATCTTACTTCCGGATAATGGTAAACGTCCCATAACCACTCCAATCATCGTTGTATATATATTAAATCAGTCAGACAATAAAGTCTATACAGTCAGAAAGTGAATTAGAAATTAGAACTGTAACTAGATATGATTGTGCAACAGACAGTGTTACAATATAAACAGTAAGCGCCTGACCAGCTTGTTTGAAAGGAGTTATTTTATTTTCGGTCATTGATTAAAAAGCCGCCCGCCCTTCCCTATCTAAGTTTGGCGACGAAGGGGGAGGGGCGAGCTAGCCTGAAAGGATTCTACCATGATTGTAGAGCCTGAACCGTACGCTGCCGTACAAGCATCAACTGCGGTTTCTTCTGATTCCAACTTGGGCCACGAGCGCCTTCTTGGCATCGCTGAAGTGTGCAAGATAACCGGCTTGAGTCCGGTTACGGCCTCGAAGATGATGAAGGAGAGCGGGCGCGCGATTGCGTTGCACCGCCGCATTTACATCCTTGAATCGAGCTTCTTTGCATACCTCCATGAATTGGAGGCGAGCGAACCGTGCCGGCTTTAAATCCCATGAGCGTCGGCCTCGACGAGACCGCCTTGCGTATCTTAAAGAATAGGCCGCTTGGGCATATCGAACACGGTGCGCTGGATACTATCCTCGGAGGTCTTCGTCAATACCTGTGCATCGTCCCCGGCGGACCCGGTACGGGTAAAACAACGTTTATGCAGCAAATCGCCGACGGATGGGCCATTGCTGGCCATCCGGTGGTCATCTTTGAGGGCGAGCTCGGGCGAGACAGCATGCTCGCGAAGAGCCTCACCCGCATCTCGGGCGGCGAGCTCACGCACGATGATATGAACGGCGATGGCATGTCTGAGGACAAACGCGGGCTCTTCGAGAAGGTTCTCGACATTTACGCCCGCAGCATCGCCGAGCGAATGTATATCATTCCTGGTGAAATTAAATATGCCGGGATGCGAAAGGCAATCGAAGAGGTTGCCGATAAACATGGCGAACCGCCACTGGTTATTGTTGATTACGCGCAAATCGTCTCTTTGCCGCAGGAACTGCGCATTGCCGACGAGCGTATCGGTCTCAAGCTCGTCGCTTCCGAGCTCCGCCGAATCGTGGATGAGGCCCATTGTCCGCTCTTCGCTATCTCATCAATTAACCGCGTTAATTACGACAAGCAGACCACCGGGCTTCAGGCGATAGGCGGGTGCAACATGTTCGAGTATTCGGCAGATCTCGTTATGTCGCTTTCTATTAAGGGCGATAAGCCCGAAGAGCGTAATGCCAATATGTTGCTTAAAAAACGGCCCGTCATTGCTTCAATCACAAAGAACCGTTACGGTTCCTGCGGTATTGTCGAGTTTGAGTTCAACGCACCAGCAGCGATGTTTACCGAAATCGGCTAATTATGGAGCCCGGACCCTACATTGGTGGATACCGGGCTCCCAATCCATGCTTGTCGTCCGATGAGCTCGCGCGCGCCGAGAACAGGGATCTTCCTCTGCTCTCGGCCGATGAGCTCATTTGGGAATGGAAGCGCCTGCTCGATGCTCTCGATATCTATAGAGAACAATGGCGACCATACCGTATATATCTCGGCAGCTTGCCGGGAGTCCCCTTCGATGTCTGGGCGAGGGTGAGGATTGGGCGCATCGGTCAGATGCTCCAAACAATTTCAACTTAATAAAAGGGGCGGGGCCGATGCGTCGGCCCCGCTCGGATTGGATGGTTATGACTTCCATGAATACGCATATCAACGTACGGATGAGTGAGTCGCAGCGTAAGGCTATCGAGGAGAAGGCGGCGGCCATGAACATGCCGGCGTCCTCCTTCATGCGCGATGCCGCCCTGCTCTGCGGCGAGAAGCCGGTCAGGGTCGCCGACGCGGGGGAACTTGCCGGTATCAGGACTGAGTTGAAGAAGATCGGCACGAACCTCAACCAGGCGGTCCGCGCCCTCAACACCTACGGGTCCGATCCGGTCGTCCTCAATAATCTCAACCGGGCGACATCAATCGTCTCGACGGCGGTGGGCTGGGTCAACGACCTACTCGCCCGTGCGAGAGAGTAGGTGGTTCTCGTGAAGGAGAAGGTGGTCATGGCGCTGGTTTTCGCAGCGCTGCTTACCGCGGGGTTTGCGCCACTTATCGCCATTCCCCTCGATTGCATGATCCTCGGATTTCCAATCGAGCTGAGCTCGATCGGATTCACCCTGAGCGTGGATAACACCATTTGGTGGTGGATTAACGTGGGGCCTCATTGCGTCCCTGGCTGTCTCGCCTCGTTCGCGCTGTTCCTGTCGGTATTCGTGCTCATGCAGCTATCGGCTTCCTCGAAGGAGCGAGCCGCCGACGGAGGTGTACTTGGGGAGGCGCGGGTGAAAACGGGGCCGGAGACCATCCGGGGCTCGGAGATTTGGGACGGGCACGGACAGCCGAAAAGCAGAGGATTCGTGTACGGGTTTGAGAAGACGCTGTTCGGCTCCAAGTATCTGTTCGAACCGAGGCGGCACATGTTCCTCGACGGCTCAACGGGTGCCGGAAAATCAAGATCGCTGCTGATCCCGACAATTGATCTGCTGACGTATGGGGCGGATGACGGGGAATCGAGGCCGCAGACCATTATCGTGTCCGATGTGAAGAGTGAGCTCATCGAGTTGACGGGCGACGAGCTGGAGCGTCGCGGGTACCGGGTGCTTCTGCTGGACGCCCAGCATCCCGAGAAGAGCGACACGTTCAATCCACTGGAAATGGTCGATAGGCTCGCGAACGGGGGGAATCTGCCGGGGGCTGAGCAGGCCGCGGATGCCGTCGCCCGTACGCTCATCGCCGGGGAGGGCGATGCGAAGGCGAGCCACTGGACGGAATCCGCGCGGTCGCTGCTCGCCGCGACGATCCTTCTGGTCGTGCTGGACGAGGGCTGCCCGCGGGGCTGCAAGCACCTCGCGACGGTCTACCACATCATGTGCCTGGGGACGGAGGGGGCCGGCGAGGATCCGTGTGAGCCGCTGAAGGGCCTGTTCCGTTCCCTGCCGCAGGGGCATCCGGCCCGCTCGCGTGCCTCACAGTTCATCTCGAGCGGCGGCAACGAGCTGAGGAGCATCGTTTCCACGCTAAAGGTCAACCTGAGGATCTACGCTTCGGCGCCGATTGCGCGAATGGTCTCGGGCGATGATATCGATCCGAGTAGAATCCTGAGCGAGAAGACCGCGCTGTTCCTCCACGTGATGGACGAGGGCTCCCCCTACAACGCGATCGCGGCGGTCCTGTTCGAGCAGCTCTACGCTGCCGTGTATTCCATCGCGGACGCAGCTGGTGGAAAGCTGCCGCGGCCGGTGTCCATCCTCGGCGACGAATGGGGGAACCTGCCGAAGGTCGAGTGCCTGCCTAGCCTTCTCAGCCTTGGGCGCTCGTACGACCTGTTCTGGATGGGCGCAGTCCAGAACATCTCTCAGCTGAACAAGTACGGCGAGCGCGACGGACGGAAGAAGATCCTGGCAAACTGCGGCGTCAAGGTCGCCATGAAACTGGGCGAGGCCGAGGACCGCCAGTATTTCACCGAGCTAGTCGGGAAGACGACGCGGCACACCATGGGAACCAGCTCGAGCAGGGGGCCTTCGGGCGGTACGGGGTCGACATCCTACAGCGAGCACGCCGACGACCTGATTCATCCTTGGGAGTGGACGGAGATGTCCCCCGACAAGGACGGCGTCATCGTGGTGAAGACCGCGGAGAACGGCGTGGGCAGGGAACATGCGGGGTGCTTCCGGGCCCCTGTCTGCGATTGCACGCGGATGCCGACGAAGGAGCACTTCGATCTGGGGACGCGCGAGCACGAGGCGGCCAAGAGGATGGAATACCAGGCCAGGCTGATATCAAGGCAAATGGGTCGTGAGGACGGCGTCGATCTCTGGACTCCCGAATTCGAGGAAGAGGCCGCGGAGCCGCCTGTTGCCGACGGATGGTCCGGCCTCTTCGTCGACTGACGGCGGTTTTTGAAGGGAGTTGGAAAATGACCGCAATCAAGCAGGCGAGCGTCATGAGCGGGGAGCACCTCCAAAACCTCAAGCGGTATTTCGATTGGGACAGGGAGAAAGTCCTGGACCACGATACCCAGCACATCATCGATGAGGATCGATGGTTCGAGGAAATGGACGCCACCCGGGAGGCGGCCGGGCACAACCGGCCCGGGAAGCAGGGCTCAAGGTGCACGTACATGCAGCATCAGGTGATCGGCTTCAACCCGGACGAGTGCTCCTGCAACGGCGGGCCGATGACGCCCTCGCGTTGCATGGAGTACGCGAGGGACTACATCGCCAAGCGCTATCCCAACCAGGAGATCGTGATTGTGCTGCATGAGGAGAGGTGCAGGTCGGATGGATCGGCCCGATTCGCCGCTCACCTCGCCATCAATAGGACGGACCTCGAGACTGGGCGGCGTCTGAACGACGGGCCGGCGAGGGCGGCGGCGAAATCCCGCGTGAGAACGGTGAAGGAGCTCGATACGAAGTACGGCCTGAGCCAGCTCGAAAGGGGCCTCTCGAACTCGAAGGTGCACGCGCGCCAGCCCGGTCGCGAGGAGCGCGAGATGGCAAAGAAGGGGAGATCCGACAAATCCGAGAACGCAAGGGTCCGAGCGATTGTCGCCCAGAGGGCAGAGGAGGTCGGGAGGCTCAAGAGCTGCCCCGACCGCTTCGGAGAGTTTGCAAGGCGGTTGGAATCGGATGGGATCGAGATCGCCCGATCCAAGCGGGGGGCGCTGCAATACCGCTATCACTCGGAGTCCCTCGGCAAGACGAGGAAGATCAACGGCGCGAGGCTCGGCTACGCCGTCAACCGCTCGACCGGGCGGATTATGAGGTTCACGGCAAGGGGAATCGACCTTGCCATACGGGCCGCGTGGGAGCTGGCTCGCGAGGGTGTGGATGACGAAAGAGGCCGGGACTGACTTTCATATCTGAGGTCCGTGCAACAGCCGGTAAGCCTGTTGCACGGTTCTGCGGGAGCGACTTTGGAGCGGTTCGCACATCCCGGCTTCGGCCGGGCAAGATATTCCGTTGCACGGAATACATATCTTGCATGCCCCGAGAAGCGTAGGCCGAATCGACCGGAGTGCAACGGGACAGGTGAGCGGAGGCGCAGTGATGGCGACCCAGGGGAGCCATCGAACGGAGCCGGAGCGAGAGCCGGCGGGGCGATCGCGAGTTGAAGCCGAGTGATTGTCCCGCCGTTCACGGCCCGCCGGCGGCGGCCCGGGGTTCCAAGGGGACTCGTCCCTTTGGCGCGAAGGGGTCCGGGGATGGCGCGAGACATCCCCGTGAAACGCCGCGACGGGCACGCCCCTGTTAGCGTCAATCTAATTTTCACCAGTTTCACTAATCAAACGCGCCGTTCGCGCAAAGGCGGCTTCACCGCTTGCGCTAACGTATTTTCACCGATTCCGGTCACGCCTTGACGGGTCCGTCCCTCGGCAGGTCCTTCAGCCTGTAGGACCTGCCGGCTATCTTGACCAGGTGGCAGTGGTGGCAGTGGTGGCACACCCTGTCCGCGATCGCGCTCGCCGCCACGTCGTCCCCGAACACCCTGCCCCAGCCGCCGATCCCCACGTCGGCGG
>DXLY01000021.1 GCA_019414465.1 Collinsella sp. | reverse complement strand
CCGTGCAACCCTGCGCGCCGTCACAACACCGCGACGATTTAAGCCAAGCTTGTTGACTGCCTCAACGAGATGCTCCTTCGACAACAGCTGCTCATGGAGCGCCGAGTCCGCAATGATCAGCCCCTCGACAAACGACGCATCGACCAGGCAATCCGTAATCGTCTGATCGATATCGGTCACGGCAATATCCATCTGGCTGGCCCGCGTTCGATGAGCATAGCGATGGCGAATAATCTTAGAGCCCGGCGTCGTTGATTGTGCCGGTGCCACGGCGATATGGATGTGCGTCAAATTGGCATGCGAAACCGAAAGGCCATAGATAACAGCCGCTGTATAGGAGCAAAACGTCCAGTCGGGATGCTTTTGCGCAAGGGCCCGCACCCGATGCAGATAACGCTGTCGAAACTTGAGTTCGGACCAATATTCCGGACGCGCATACAGCCCTGGCATGACCGCCTCTAGACTTCCCGCCGCCACCCGTCGCTCAATCTGCTTTGCCTCCGCCGCAGTTCGCGCGTACACGCAGCTCATCTGCTGTTCGCATGCCTTAATGTGACCTGCAAGTCTTTGATTCGCCGTCATGTTTGCCATGTCGCCTCCAAACTCTTGGAACGGCGCCAACGTACCAGGCGGTTTCATGCGAAGTCTGACCAAATGCCAACCAAAAGCTGACCAAATGCTTGACGGTTTTGAACGCTTTAGGTTAATGGCTTATATCTGCAGGTAGAACGGTTGTCAAGAGGTCCCTGTCTCCACATTTTGAACCTCAAAAGCCACCGACTTCATTGAAAGAAAAAATGCCGTGGATCAAAACTACCTAGTTTGCGATGCGGCCCGTATGTACTCGACGCATGATGCTGCCGCCGGTACAACAGCTGCAGAAAAATCGAGCGTGGAAAATCTCCCGCTTTGGGCCCCCTTACGAGCTAAAAACGGGAGATTATCCACGCTCATTCAACATGCATCCGATTATCCACGCTCGTGTGTCCGATTATCCACGCTCGTCGCGTAGCGGCCACGATAACCGCCGCAGCCACAGCCACGACAGCGGCCTAGTGCTCCTCGCCGGCGCGTGCTAGGTCGTAGGGCGTGGTTTGATAGACGTAGTAGTTGAGCCAGTTGGTGTAGAACAGCTGAGCCTGGCTGCGCCAGACGTTTCGCGGCTCGGCGGTGGGGTCGTCGCCCGGAAAGTAATGCGCCGGCACCTGAGGGTTGAGCCCGCGCTTCACGTCGCGCTCGTACTCCAGGCGCAGCGTGTCGGTATCGTACTCGGGGTGGCCAAATACAAAAAAGCGACGGCTGTCGGTCGACTTGACAATGTACAGGCCAACCTCGTCGGACACGGCCACGACCTCAAGCTGCGGCTCGGCCTCCACGTCCTCGCGGCGCACATCGGTGTTGCGCGAATGCACGGCATAGAAACGGTCATCAAAGCCGCGGACCAGCGGGCTTTGCGGCTTCACCAGATAATGCTCAAATACGCCGCTCGCCTTTGCCGGCAGGTCGTACTTCTGGATACCGTAATGATGGTACAGGCCGGCCTGCGCGCCCCAACAAATGTGCAGCGTAGAGTGCACGTGCGTGGTGGACCAATCCATGATCTGGCAGAGCTCGGGCCAGTAGTCGACCTCCTCGAACGGCATCTGCTCCACCGGCGCGCCCGTGATAATCAGGCCGTCGTAGTGGATGTCGCGGATGTCGTCGAACGTGCGATAGAACGTCTCCAGGTGGCCGGCGCTCACGTGCGTGGCCTCGTGCGTTTTGGTGCGCAGCAGGTCCACCTCCACCTGCAGCGGCGTGTTGGAGAGCTTGCGCATGATCTGCGTCTCGGTGGCGATCTTGGTGGGCATGAGGTTGAGGATGAGCACGCGCAGCGGACGGATGTCCTGGTGCAGCGCGCGGTACTCGGTCATGACAAAGATGTTCTCGCTCTCGAGCTGCGCGGCGGCAGGGAGGGCGTCGGGGATGCGAATGGGCATGGATGCTCCTTATGAGTCAGTTGCAGCTATGGTACAACGACCGGCCCCATCCGCGCGAGCGCATCGCCCAGCGATGCCGTCAGCGGCCCAAATCACTCCAAAAGTAGAGATTACGGCATGTCCCAAAAATCTGTGGCGCTTTAGCCTAGCAAAGTGGCAACAGGACGCTACAATGGTTCGACGCGAAAAACTCGGCCGAAAGGATACATATATGTACCAGACGCGTAAGATCGGTGTGGTCGGCCAGGGCCACGTAGGAGCACATGTCGCCAACAGCCTGCTCATGCAGGGCATTGCCGATGAGCTGTACCTATGCGATATCAACGAGGCCAAGGTGACGTCCGAGGTCCAGGACCTGCGCGACTCCCTTTCGTTTGTCCCGTACAACACCAAGATCGTCAACTGCTACGACCACTACGAGGAGCTGGCCTGCTGCGACGTCATCGTCAACGCCGCCGGCAAGGTCGCGCTGGCCGCCGGCAACCGCGACGGCGAGCTGTTCTTTACCACCGACGCCGCCCGCACCTTTGCCAAGCGCATCGTCGACGCCGGCTTTGACGGCATCTTCGTGAGCATCTCCAACCCCTGCGACGTCGTGTGCACCGAGCTGTGGCACCTGACCGGCTACGATCCCAAGAAGATCATCGGCTCGGGCTGCGGCCTGGACTCCGCCCGCCTGCGCACCGAGATCTCCAAGAAGGTCGGCGTGAGCCCCAAGTCCATCGACGCCTACATGATCGGCGAGCACGGCTTTAGCCAGCTTGCCGCCTTTAAGGCCGCAACCATCGCCGGCAAAAACCTCAACGAGCTTCAGGCCGAGAACCCCGACAAGTACGCCTTTGACCACATGGAGGTCGAGGAGCTCGCGCGTAAGGGCGGCTATGTGACCTACCAGGGCAAGCAGTGCACCGAATACGCCGTCGCCAACTCCGCCGCGCGCGTCTGCGCCGCCGTGCTGCACAACGAGCACGCCGTGCTTTCCGCTTCCACGCTCATGACCGGCCAGTATGGCGAGGAGGGTATCTTTACCTCCCTGCCGTGCGTGATCGGTGCCGAGGGCGTCGAGGAGGTCTACACGCTCGACCTGTCCGAGTACGAGCTCGAGGGCTTTCACAAGAGCTGCCAGCACATCCACGACAACATCGCCCAGCTCGACTGGTGGGACACCGAGGCCTACGACGCAAAGTAGGCCGCTGGCTGCCGCAACCTTGCGAATCTAAGCGCGATACTAAGCGGGCCGCGCCGGAAATCCCCGGCACGGCCCGCTTTTTTGACTCACGCAGCGCCCTTACGAATCGAAGGTGAATGGTTTTCCCGTTACCTAGTACTGCTCGATGCCCATGTAGCGACGAACCTCGGGGCTGTGGTCGAACACCTTGCCGCGGGCGGCGCGCAGCTCGCAGCTCATGTTGTAGAAGAAGATCGGCTCCAGGTACGAACGCACGCTGGCAGGCACGTCGCCCACGCCGTACTCGAGTGCGTCGAGCACCATGACCGTATCGGTGTGCGTGTTGAGGAACGCCAGCGCGCGCTCCTCCATGGGGCGGCACTCGCCCGATCCGAGCTGTACAAAGTAGAACACGCCGGGCTCGGTGGCTTCGAACGGGCCGTGGAAGTACTCGCCGGAGTGGATGTAGCAGCAGTGCTGCCACTGCATCTCCATGAGCGAGCAGATGGCCATGGCGTAGGTCTGGCTAAAGTTGGGGCCGGATCCCAGGATGTAGAAGAACTCGTGCTGCTGGCAGAGCTCGGCAAAGCGATCGCCCAGCTCGGCATTGACCTTCTCGCGGGCAGCGGGCAACAGCGCATCCATCTGCTTAAGGCCGGCGTACATATCGGCGAGCGCCTCGTAACCCTCCTGCTGGTCGAGCAGCTCGGCAGCCATCAGGACGCCGATGCCTTGCGGCACCTCGGCCTGCGGCACGCCTTCGCCCCACGGATAGACCCAGGTGGTCCACTTGCCGTTATCAATCTTGGAGCCCTCGCAGTCGGTCATGGCCACGACCTCGGCGCCGGCTGCCAGCGCCATCTCGCAACCGTCGACGACCTCCTGCGTATTGCCGCTGTGGCTGCAGGCGACGACGAGCGACTTCGGCCCTAGGCTCTTGGGGGCCATCAGGCAAAACTCGCGCGCTGTGTAGACCGTCGAGGTAAACGTGGTGGCCTCGCGCTTGAGCAGTTCGTTAGCCGGCATGAGGTCGATCATCGAACCGCCGCAGGCGATCCAAAAGACATTCTCG
This sequence comes from Collinsella sp., assembly GCA_019414465.1. GTDB lineage: Bacteria > Actinomycetota > Coriobacteriia > Coriobacteriales > Coriobacteriaceae > Collinsella. The sequence goes on along the minus strand of DXLY01000021.1, from coordinate 21,573 downwards.
ACCTTGCCCTTGCGCTCGATGATTTCCTGAATCAGATCGTGTGCGTTCATGGTGATGTTCCTCCTTGTGGGGCGGCTTTGAGCGACAGCAGCTCGCACCTACGGTCGTTCTATGTTGTCCTATTTATACCACGCAAAGCTTCACCGGTGAAGTCATCTCGGCAAATTTGTTCTATGTTGTTCTATCTGTGTATGTTAGATGTCGAAGACGTAGCGCGAGCCCACAATCTTTTGGCGGCCGAGCAGCAAGGGGCGCTCGTCCTCATCGGTAAAGTACGCCTCCATATAGAAGAGCGGCTCACCGACCGGCACCTCCAGCAGCGGGGCCGCTTGAGCATCGGCAAGCGCAATCTCCACGGTGCAGGGGTCGGACTTGAGCGGCGCGCGACCCGAATGCTCGGCAACGAGCGCAAAGATCGAGTTATCGGCGAGGTCCTTATCGGCCAGCGTCTGCAGGTAGGGATGGTCGGCGAGCACAAAGGCGTTGTTCTCGAGCATGACGGGGATGCCGTCGGCCGTGCGCACGCGCTCGACCACGATAAGCTCGCAGCCGGGCTCCACGCCAAAGAACGCCGCATCTTCGTGCGTCGCCGCGACGACTGTGCGCGACACCAGACGCGCTCCGGCCACCATGTCGTTGGCAGCACAACCCTCAGTGAAGCTCTGGACGTCACCCTTCTGGCGAATCTTGCGCTTGAGCTTGGGAGCGCACACAAAGGTACCCCTCCCCTGCTGGCGGTTGAGATACCCCGCACGCGACAGCTCCTCGATGGCACGGCGCACGGTGATGCGCCCCACGCCGTAGGACTTCGCGAGCTCCATCTCGGAAGGAATGCGCGAGCCGACTGCGTACACGCCGCGCGCGATTTCGCCCTTTAGGTCGTCCATGACCTGCTGGTACAGTGGCACAGCGGACACCTCGGCGCGCTCGGAACGTTCGGTCTTGCTATCGGCTACCATCGTTACGCTCCATCCCGCGCACGCTCGGACTCAAACTCTTCAATCGCCGCCATAAACTGCTCGCCAAAGGCGTCGGCCTTTTTCTCGCCAATGCCGTTGACCTGGATCAGCTCGTCGCGTGTCTGTGGGCGCAGGCGGCACAGGCCGCGCAGGGCCTTGTCGGAAAAGACCATGTACGGCGCCATCTCCAGCTCGGTCGAAATCTCCTTGCGCAGGGCACGCAGGCGCTCGAACAGCTCGGCATCGTCGCCAACGCGCGGGCGCTGATCCAGCTCGGCCTCCTCGCGCAGCAGATCCACCGCACGGCGGGCGCGGGCCGAGGCCTTGCGCTTGGACGCGCGACGCTTAACGGTAAAGGCAAACGCCTCGTCCTCGACCTCGCTGGCACGCGGACCCAGCCCCACGACCGGATACTGCCCCTGCGAGGTGGCCAGGTAGCCGCGGCCGCACAGCTGGCCGATGATGTCCTTGATACGCCCGACCGATTCGCTCGACAGCTCACCGTAGCCGCGGTCCTCATCCAGATGCATCTGGCGAATGCGCTCGGTGTTGCCGCCGTGGAGCACGTCGGCGATGAGCGACTTGCCAAAGCGCATGGGACGCGTGGCCACATAGCGCACGGCAGCGCGGGCCATATCGGTGACGTCCTCGACCTCGAACTGCGTGAGGCAATTGCTGCAGTTGCCGCAGCCCTCGACGTCGTCCATGGCGGTGCCGCCCGCGCCAGCCGAAGCAGCATGCTCGGCCGCGGCCTCGTCGCCAAAGTAGCGCAGCATGTATTCGCGCAGGCAGCCGGTGGTATTGCAGTAGCCCTCCATCTGGCTGAGCAGACGATATCGATTCTGGAGCGCCCACGCGCGCTGTTCGTCGTCGAGTGCCTCATCGGCAGCATCGCCGCGGTCGATCAAAAAGCGACGCATGCGAAAATCGTTGCCGTTCCACAGCAGATGGCAGCTGGCTGGGTCGCCATCACGGCCGGCGCGGCCCGCCTCTTGGTAGTAGGCCTCGATGCTCTCGGGCACGTTGTTGTGGATCACGTAGCGCACGTTGGGCTTGTCGATGCCCATGCCAAAGGCGTTGGTGGCAACCATCACCTGGATATCGTCGTCGATAAAGGCGCGCTGGCTTTGGCGGCGGGCGTCGTTGCCCATGCCGGCATGGTAGCGGCCCACGCGAATGCCGCTGGGACCCAGTGCCTCGGCAAGCTCACCTGCCAGCGCATCGACCGTCTTACGGGTCGAGCAATACACGATGCCGCTCTCGCCCGAATGCGCGATCACGTAGTCGCGCACCCACGCGGCCTTGGCCTTGTCGCCCATCTCCTCGCAGCCAAAGTAGAGATTCTTGCGATCGAAGCCCGTCACCACCGTCGCGGGGTTTTGCAGGCCGAGCATCTGCTGAATGTCCGCACGCACGCGCTCGGTCGCCGTAGCGGTAAAGGCCGCCACGATGGGGCGCTGCGGCAGGGAATCGATGAACTCGCGAATCTGCAGGTAAGCGGGGCGAAAATCCTGGCCCCATTGGCTCACGCAGTGCGCCTCGTCAATGGCCACGAGCGGCACGCCGTTGCCGCCGTCCGCCGCGGCCTCCTGCGCAAAGGCTAAAAAGCGCGGCTCGAGCAGGCGCTCGGGCGCCACGTACATAAGCTGGTAGCGACCCTCGCGCGCCCGCTTGAGCACGGTGTTTTGCTGGGCCGGAGTAAGGCTGGAGTTGAGATAGCTGGGTCGCGCACCCGCCGCGAGCAACGCACGGGTCTGGTCCTCCATCAGCGACAGCAGCGGGCTCACCACAAAGGTGATGCCGGGCAGCATGAACGCGGGCACCTGGTAGCAAATGGACTTGCCGGCGCCCGTGGGCATAACGCCCAGCGCATCGCGACCGGCAAGGATCGCATCGACCATGCGGTCCTGTCCCGGGCGAAACGAGGTGTAGCCAAAATAGGCGCCGAGCGTGTCGAGCGCCATCTGCTGCATGCTATCGGTCATGGTTTCCTAACGTCCAAGTCATCTGCCGCCGATTATACGCCGCCACGCGGACCAGCGCCGAGCTGCCGCCAGCCACGGGCTACGCGGTCCGAAGGGACGAGCGTGGATTTTTGGACACTTTCCGGATGAGCGTGGAAACGTCGCTGGTTGAGCATGAGTCAGCGAAAACGCCCCTAAGCGAGCAAGGTGACGTGAAAGAGGAGGGAAGCGTACTTCGGTACGCGACCGACGATTGAACGTCAGATTGCCGCTTAGGGGCGTTTGCAGCGTCGACCGGTCCGCCGTTCGTTAGAACGGCGGAACCAAGGGCGCAGCGTCGAGCCGTTGCGCGGTTTGGCAAAACCGCGCAACTTACATCACCATGACGTAGCGGCTGCCCACGTAGTACTGCTTACCCATCAGGACCGGCTCGCCATTGGGACCGGTAAAGCCGGCACGCAGGTTGAGCAGCGGATCGTGCGGAGCGATGCCCAACTCGGCCGCCTGCTCGGTATTGGCACGAACGGCCTCGACCGTGCGGTAGCCAACCGAGACAATCGGGGTTCCGCCAACACGCTCGACCTCGGCAAAAATCGACTTGTCCTCAAGATCGGCCGTCAACAGCTCACGGTAGGCGTCAAACGGCACAAAGATGTTCTCCTCAAAGATGGGCTCGCCGTCGGCCGTACGCACGCGCTTGATATGCAGCAGCAGCGCGTCCTTCTGCAGGCCAAAGAACTCCATCTCGTTTTGGCGCGCCGGAACGATCTGGCGATCGACCACATGTGCGCCCGCCTTCATGCCGTTGTCGGCACACAGCGCGGTAAACGTCTGCAGCGTCGAGGCATGGAACTGACGATTGATGTGCGGCGTGGAAACAAAGGTGCCGCGGCCCTGCTGCTTAACCAGGTAGCCATCTGAGCACAGCTCCTCGACGGCGCGGCGCACCGTAATTCGGCTCACCTCGTACTGCTCGGCTAGCTCAAGCTCGGACGGAATACGCTCCTTGGGTGCATAAACACCTTTCTCGATCGCATCCTTGATTTCGTCGTAAATCTGCTGGTAAAGCGGTGCATTTTTGGGCGCAGGCATATCTGATCACTCTTATCGAAATATTGAAATAACTAATACGTATATAACGTCTAGTTTCATGTTACCTCATATTGATAAAACGATACACCCTCCCTACCAAAAAGCGACAGCTTCATTTTGGTAGGTTTTATCTGGGCAAACGAGAGCCCCTCGAAAGCAACGAGGCTTTCGAGGGGCTCATTCGGATGGACTACGCTTGGCCGGCAAAATGCCAATACCCTACTTGCCGTCATCCTGCTGCAGGCTGTCCTGTTCGCTGAGGCGCGCCTGCCTGCTGGCCATGCGTGCGGGCTTGTCGGGATCGGGAACGGCCGTGGGCATGGGCTCGTCGACATGACCGCCCCACCAGCCGCCCACAAAGTTGAGCGTGTGGAACACGTTGATCACGGCGCCGGGATCAACGTCGCACACCAACTTGATAATGTCCTGGCTCTCGTAGGTCGAAACAACGGTGTTCAGCAGGTACATCTTTTCGCGGCTGTATCCGCCGACGACCTCGGCGCAGCTAATGCCGTGCTGAAAATGGTTTACGTAGGCAGTCATGACCTCGTCTGCCTTGCGCGTCGTAATCTGCAGCGTCACGCGGTCGTAGCGACGATAGAAACTGTCGATGGTCTTGGTCGAAATAAACTGGAACACGATGGAGTACGCCGCGTTGTCCCAGCCAAACATAAAGCCAAAGATCGCCAGGATAAAGCAATTGAAACCAAAGATAACGCCCCAGATGGTCTTGCCCGTGTGGTTGGAGACCCACAGCGCGATAAAGTCGGTGCCACCGGTAGATGCGCCGGACTTTAGCGCGATGGCAGCGCCCAGACCCGAGACCACGCCGCCAAAAATGATGAGCATAATCTTGTCGCCCAAAAATGGAGCGAAGTGAAAGACGTTGAGGAACAGCGACGAGAGCACGACCTGCATCATCGAGAAGATGACGAAGCGCTTGCTAATGCCGCTCCAGCATAGGAGCGCCACGGGAATGTTGAGCGCAAGCATGCCGAGCGAGATGTCGATGTGAACGCCGCCCAGCGAGGTAACGCGATCGAGCAGGACCGCAACGCCGGTGAGGCCGCTCGGAAGCAAGTCGGCGGGCTGAATGAACGCCTGGATCAGGAATGTCTGGAGAACGGCGGAAATCGTGACCGCCACGGCAGTAATAGCGCGGCGGACGATGGTGAGGCGGCCGAGTACGAGCACTCGGTCCGTGAGCTGATCGATGGCGTTCGCCACGCAGGCTCCTTTCGAAGGCAGATGTAGTTGTGGGGTATGTCCGCGATTGTAGCATGGAGCGTGCGGGGGCGCTTCAATTCACCCTCTCTCGACAACCAAAGCGGGACCAGCAACCCCACGACCAAAGGCCCAAATTACAAGTGAGTAGACTTTACGCGACCTGCAGAGCACACCCAAAACCGCCACCCCTGTGACCTGCGGTTTTACTAAGGCAGATACGCTTTGTGCTCGGCCTGCGCCAAAAAGTCTACTCACTTAGCCTGAGTCGAAGCCAAACGGATCAAATCGAAGCCAAAATGAGCCAATCCACCGCAAGAGACGTGTGAATCCGCACTTCTTGCGGCGAATTGACGCTACAAAGCGGTCAGAATGTCGGCGAGGTTGTCGATGACGGCGTCGGCTCCCGTTTGGTCCAGGTTAACGCCCTCGTGCGGACGCAGCGCCAGGACGCGCGCGCCGGAGCGCTTGCCGGCCTCGATGCCCAAAGGCGAGTCCTCGATAACCAGGCACTCGGCAGGCTCCACCCCCAGCGCCTCCATGGCACGCAGGTAGATCTCGGGGTCGGGCTTAAACGCACTGCACTCGTGGCCGCTGATGGTGTAGTCCAGCACGTCGGCGATACCGGCAATTTCCACCAGCTCGTCAATGAGCTCGCGATAGGACGAGCTCGCGATGGCGCACTTCACGCCGCGCTCGTGCAGCTCACGCATCACCGGCCCCGTCTGCTCGTTGAGCAGCTCGGTATACGGAACGGGATGGTCCGGGCTGTAGACCTGCTTGTACTCCACGCGCAGACGCTCACGCAGCTCAATATCGTCGGGCACCAGCGCCTCCCAAATGGCAGGCTCGTTAGACCCCGAAAGATCGGGAATCTCGTCAAAGTGGAACCCCTTCTCTTCCATAAACGCCACGCGACGACGGTTGTAGAACCACTCGGTATCGACCAGCACGCCGTCCATATCAAACAGCACTGCCTTGATCATACGCATCTCCTCCCACCTGCCAAAAAGGGACAGGTTTATTTTGGTAGGTTTTATCTGGGGTTTTATGACGCGGCAGACACGCCCTCCCCAGAGCAAAAAAGGGGACAGGGCGCAAACCCCATCCCCTCTCAATCAACCCGTAAGGTCTACTTACTTGTGATTAGTAGGAAAGCTTCCACATGTAGCGACGCATGGTCAGCGGGTGCTGACGGGCCTCGGCGATCTGGTTGCCGTACTCGCGCATAACGGCGAGGTGCAGCAGCGGGTTGAAGTAGGTGACGACGCTCGCGGGCACGGCGTCAGCCAGGCCGTAGTCCTTGGAGTCGATCAGAGCGACCTTGGCGCCCATGCGCTTAAGGAAGGTGAGGGCGCGGGCGTCCATCGGACGGGTAGCGCCATCGGACATGAAGAAGACGTAGGGCTTACCCTCGGTGGAAACCTCGAACGGGCCGTGGAAGTACTCACCGGTGTTGTAGGCGGCGGCGTCGATCCACTGCATCTCGGTGAACAGGAAGGCGGCGTGAGAATAAGCCATCTTCTCGGAGGCACCGGAAGCCATGAAGTAGATCATCTTGTCGTCCTTGAAGTCCTCGGCGAACTTCTTGGCGAGCTTCTTGCAGGACTGAGCAGCGTTCTCGCAGAGCTCAAAGACGTTGGTGAGGCCGGTGATCATGTCCTCGTAGTGGTCATAGCCCTCGGTCTGCTGAAGGATCTCGACAGCAAGAGCGATGGCGTAGCCGGGCTTCTCGCACTTGGCAGCGAAGTTGGCGTGGAAGCCGTGAACGATGACGTAGTCAGCGTCGACGGTCAGAGCGGAGCCAGCCTTGTTGGTGAGGGAGACGACCGGGCAGTTGTGCTTCTTGGCGGTCTTGTTGGCCTCGACGGTCTCGGGCGTGGAGCCACCGAGGGAGCAGGTGATCACGAAGGTGTGCTCGTTGACCCAGGAAGGCGTGTCGTAGTTGAACTCGTTAGCGGTGAAGATCTGAACGTTCAGCTTGTCCGTGTTGTTGGCCAGGAAGTACTTGGCGGGGTAAAGGTCGGACATGGAGGCACCGCAGCCGACGAAGGCGACGCTGTGGATCTCGTGGTTGGACAGGACGTCAGCGACGATCTGCTTAGGGAGGTTAAGGTCGATCTCGTACATCTGACACATTCCTTTCAATTTTTGCGGCGCCACATTGCCGGGCGCTCGCAGGGTTACCGTGATTTGGACCGAGTCGCCGGTCCGTTGAGGATGTGTCAAAGGGACTGCCCTTTGACACATTTAGGGATGGAAGCCTGCCTGGGGTATGGGATGCCAGGCAGGCCCCCGGGGGAAAGCGGTTAGGCGCTTAGTCGCGACTAGGCCAGGATGCCGACCGCGGAGAGGGCGATGCCGCCCACAATGGCGATCACGAGAAGCCAACCGGTGTTGACGTTCTTCTTGATGAGCCAGTACATAAGGCCGGTGAGGCCAAGGGAGATCATCTGGGGCATCATGCCGTCCAGGATGTCCTGGATCACGACGGTGCCGTCAGCGAACTGCAGCGGGGTGGTGGCGCCGATCAGCGTAGCGATCATGCCGCCCACAGACATAAGACCCACGATGCCGCAGACATACATGAGCTTCTCCATGAGGTCGCCGCCCTGAAGCTTGCTCAGGTACTCGTGGCCGCCCTGATAGCCCATCTTGGCTGCGAACCAAGTGATCAGCACGGAGGGCACAATGGAGATGAGCATGGCCAGGATCGGGCCCATGATGGAACCCTGCTGAGCCAGCTGAACGCCCAGACCAAAGGCGATAACGCGGATGGTGCCCTGGAAGAGGGAGTCACCGATGCCGGAAAGCGGACCCATGAGGGAGGTCTTGACCGCGTTGATCGAATCGGGATCGAAGTTCTCGGGATCCTTGGCGTACTCCTCCTCCATGGAGGCGGAGAGGCCCAGGATGAAAGCGCTCGTCTGCGGGGTGCAGTTGTAGAACGCCATGTGACGGTGGTAAGCCTCTTTCTTAGCAGCGAGCTGCTTGGGGTCGGACTCGTCCGGATAGAGGCGATCGAGCGTGGGAACCATGCCGTAGAGGAAGCCCATGTTCATCTGACGCTCGTAGTTCCAAGAGGCCTGGATGGCCCAGGAGCGCCAGAAGAACTGGCTGACCTTCTTGTTCAGGGACACGTCCTTGGTTGCGGTTGCCATAGTGTGTTCCTCCTTAGTCTTCGTCGTCTTCGAGCGGATCGTAGTCGGAATCGACACCGGCGGCTGCATGGGAACCGTTGAACTTGAAGCCCATGAAGACGACAGCCAGGCACACACCGATCAGAGCGACCGCGATGACGGACAGGTTGAGGTAAGCGGCGAGCAGGAAACCGATGAACAGGAACGGAGTCATACCCTTCTTGATCATCATGGTGAGCAGCAGGGCCAGACCGTAGGCGGTCATGATCTTGGTCGAGACGTTCAGACCAACGGACAGCCACTCGGGAACCATGTTGACGATGGCTTGGACCAGGTCGGTACCGACAAAGACGGCCAGGAAGATCGGCAGGAAGTACATGATGGCGTACAGACCGGAGCCGGCGCAGATGTGCATGCGGTAGGCGGTCTTGAACTTGCCGTTATCAATCGCGCTATCGGCCACATGGGTGAGGGCGGCGATGATGGAACGGAACACGATGCCGAGGAGCTGACCCAAGACGGCGACCGGGATGGCGATTGTCATGGCGGTCTCGGCGGAAGCATCGGTCAGGCACGCAAAGGCAGCGGCCACGATGCCGCCCAGGACCATATCGGGCGGAACGGCGGCGCCGACCTGCACCAGGCCCATGGACACGAGCTCGACGGCGGCACCGACGGCAAGGCCGGTGGGCACATCGCCCAGCAGCAGACCGACGAGCGTAGCGCCAACGAGGGGCTGCTCGAAGTTAAGACGACCGAGCAGGCGGGAGTCCCACATGCAGAACACGCCGACGAGGCCGACGAGCACCGCACTGATGAACGTATTCATACCCTTCTCCTTTCAGTCAGGCAAAAGCCTGGTTGATTACAGCTTGGCGTCGATGTCGACGCTCTGATACGTAGGGGTCTGCTGGACGTAGAGCTTGATGCCCATGTCGAGCAGCTGGTTGACGTCGGCCTTCTGGGTGGCGTCGAGGAAGACGGAGCTGTCCTTGCCGCCGACCTGATCGGCACCGTCGTGGTTGGCGGTGGCGCCCAGGTTGATGGCGTCGAGCTTGTAGCCCTGGCAGAACTGCAGCATCTCGGCCGTGTTGCCAAAGACGAACATGACGCGCTCGCCGAGGGTGTTGAGCTTGTCCATCTTGGCGAGGGCACGCTCGACGGTGAAGACGTTCAGGCGCACGCCCTGGGGCTTGGCCAGCTTAAGAGCGCCCTTCTTGATGTCATCGTTGGCGGCAGCGTTGTCGACGACGATGATGCGCTCGGCCTGAACCTTGGTGGTCCAGGTAAAGACGACCTGGCCGTGCAGCAGACGGTAGTCAAGACGTGCGAGGACGATCTTGGCGGGACCGGAGCTGTGACGGGACGCCTTGGCCTTCTTGGCGGGAGCCGCGGCGACCTCGACCGGTGCGTTGGGGTTGGTCAGACCGGTGCGGGCCTCGTTGATGAGGGCCGCGAGCTCGGTGCCCTTGACGGGGGCGGGGCTCATAGCAAGCGTGAGCGCCAGCGGGATGTTGAAACCGCTGACAACCGTGAACTTCGTGCCGTTCTTGGAAAGCTCGACCATGTTGTTGTTGACCGAGCTACCGAGCATATCGGTTAGCACATACACGGTGTCGTCCGCGTTGAACGTGGCGATCATAGCCTCAACCTTATTGGTGATGGGCTCCTTGTCGTCACGAGCAAGCGACACGACGTGGACGTTCGACACGTCGCCGAGAACCATCTCGAGCGTGTCTTTGGCGCCTGCGGCCAGGCCGCCATGAGATGCGAGAATGATCTGATTCATCTTGCCTCCTCCTTTTCGTTATGGTCATTATAACGTCTTATACGTTGCTTATATTGATAATTAGTATATAAACCGTTCGCGGGTGAAAAACGACCGTTGGCGGGTTTAACGCAATCGAAACGATGGTCTTGGGTAGGCCGGCGCTGGCTGGATAACCCCAGGTCGGACGCCGCGCGCAACCCCCCCCCTATCGCACGAAGTACCAGGGGCTTTCCTGCACGGTGGGCTCCAGCGCAATGCCCGTGCGCTCGCGGAAGAGATCCATGTCCTGCGATTTCTCCGTCCACCACGCGTTGGGTTTAAAGGTCATGCTCTCAACGACATGACCGACAAACACACTGTTGCGCAGCTTGGAAAAGTCGGTGTTCATAATCACGATGGACGCGAGCACCAAAACGATGCCCAGAACTTTGATCGCGCCGGCGGGCTCGGCGTAGACACCAATGCCCAGCAGTACGGTGACGACTGTCTCGAATGACATTACGACGGGAACTTTCGACGTCTCGAGCCCCATGGACAGACCCTGCATATATAAGACATAGGCCACGGCTGTGGGGATGAGTCCAAAGCCAAGGAACAGCAGCAGCAGCTGTGGCGACATTGCCGCGGCGACATCTGGCCACGGAGCCGCGATAGCCGCCATAACCGCACCGCCAAAAACAAGGCCCCAAAACGTGACAGCCAGCGGGTGGACCGTCTTGGTTGCTATCCGGCTAAACACCGCGAGCGACGCGCCACAAAAGCCCGCAATCACGCCCGACGTGACGCCCCAAACCGAAAAATGAAAACCGGAAAGGTCGCCATCGGTCACTGCAAGTACACAGCCACCGATGTTAAAAGCGATGGCAACGAGCTTGTTGGGAGTCACATCCTCGCGATAAAGTACGCGGCCGAGCATGACGCCAAACACCGGCGAGGTGTAGAGCAGCACCGAGGCCGTGGACATGCCCACCTCGCCCATACACTCGTAATAAAGCGTGTTAGCGGTGGCGAGGCCGATAATGCCAAGAAGCGCACAGGGAACAAGCTCTTTAGGACTTGCCTTGAACAGTGCCAGGGGACCCGATGCTTTTCCCTCACGATCGCCTCCCTGGCAACCCATGAACGCCAAGACCGGAGCCATTAAGACGGCACCTGACAACAGGCGAAAGGCCGCCATGCTCTGAGACGAAACACCCAGGGCCGAGATGCCTTTTACAAAGATTCCGATGCTGCCCCACATAAGCGCGGCGATCAGCACCAGCACATAGCCCAGATTGCTTTTCTTCAACGCAGCCTCCTCGGTATTGTTTCCAATATGTTTCACACTACGTTATAGTCGTTATATACATTTTTCAAGACACAAATCGGCGAGCGGGAAAATCCGATCGCCCACACACTCATTGGGTACTCATTGGGGACGTACTTAAATGAGTAGTCGTTGGGGACGTTCTTGGATGACTAGTCATTTAAGAACGTCCCCAACGACTAGGACTGTCCCCAACTGCCGGCAGAAAAGGAACGTTCCCAACGTCTAAGGCGCCGCTGGTTGAGCATAAGTCAGCGAGCGGGCCGCATTTGAGGCAAGGTGACGTGAAACGAAAGGGCGCTGACCTTCTGGTCGCGCCCTTGAAGTTGAACGTCAGATTGCCCAAATGCGGACCGCGCAGCGTCGAGCCGTTACGCGGTTTGGTAAAACCGCGTAACTAATACTCAAGCTTCCACATGTAGCGACGCGTCATGTAGTCCTTGTGGGTGACTGCAGAGAGTGCACGCATGTACACGTTGTTGAGGATCGGGGCAAAGATCAGGTGGTTGAAGTACTCGCTCACGCTGTCCTTGATGTCGTTGAGGCCGAGCTCCTTGGCGTCGAGCTGATAGACGCGCTCGCCACCGTACTGGTTGACGAAGCGGATGCCGCGCTCGTCGTTGCAGCGGCTGCGGCCGACGCTGATGAGCTGGAACAGCGAGGTGCGCTTGTCCAGGATCTCGAAGGGGCCGTGGAAGAAGTCGCAGGTGTTGATGGTGCAGGAGTCGATCTGCAGCATCTCCTGCACGTTGCAGATGCTAAAGACGTAGGCGGCACCAAAAAGCGGGCCCTGAGCCATGACGTTGATGCAGGGCTTGTCGGCGTTCTGCTCGGCCCACTTGGCAGCGAGCGGACGGGTGTACTCGACGGCCTTGCGATAGATGGGATCGACCAGGTCGAAGGCGGCCATAGCGGTCTCGTACTCGGCATAGCCCTCGGTCTGCTGCGTGAGCTCCATGGCGATCATGGTCACGACGGCGGAGTTGGTGCGGCCCATGCAGGACTCGTCAACGGCCAAGCTGTCGTACTGGATCTTGTAGTCGCAGACCTCGGTGAGGCCGGACTCGTCAACATAGATGGCGATGGTGCTGGCGCCGTGATCCTTGGCGACCTGAGCGGCGACGATGGTCTCCTTGGTGCCGCGCATGGACACGACGACGGCCAGGGTGTTCTCGTTGACGTAGGCCGGGGTGGCGTGCACGAACTCGTTGCTGGTGTAGCTGGAGCTCACGACCTGCGTGGCCTCGTGCTCCATAAAGTACTGGGCAGGATAGTTGCCGCCGTTGGATCCGCCGGCGCCAATCCACACGACGCGCTTGATGCCGCCCTTGTCTGCCTTGTCAGCCAAAACCTGGGAGACGACATCCTTAACCTGTTCCTGAGTAGTCATCGTGCATCAGCCTTTCTTCTCGTTTGATGCTCTTGATGGCATACAAGTTACATACATGTTTTGGTTATGTCGACTAGTTGTATGCTATATTTGTCTTAGATATTTTGCTGGTAAAGTTTTCGGCAATCCATTATCAGCGGTTTTGTTGTCATGTTAGATACATGCTTGGTTCAGTAAGCATACAGGTTAGATACAGGTTGTTCGCATGAGCACTTCGTCGAAAAAGAACTTGGCCCAATACGAGCGTCTGGCGGGTACGCTGCGTGACCGCATCGCCGCCGGCATCTACGCGTGCGGAGACAAGCTGCCGTCCGAGATGGAGCTCATGGACGAATCGGGGCTGTCGCGCAGTACCGTGCGCCACGCGCTTAAGGTGTTAGTTGACGAGGGCCTGATTCGAACCGAGCGCGGGCGCGGCGCCTTTGTGGCCGACACGCCGGCGCTACACGAGAACAACCTGGTGTTTTCGAGCTATACGGCGCAGATCCAGGGACAGGGTATGAAGCCCACCACGCGCACGGTGGACTCGGGCTTTACCAAGGCTGTGGGCAATGCGGCCAGGTTTTTTGATGCCGCCGTGGGCAGCAAGCTCGTCAAACTTGTCCGCCTGCGTTATCTGGACGATGCGCCGCTGTGCCTGGAGACCACCTATTTGCCGCCAAGCTTTGGGTCGCTCATCGATCGCGATATCAACGGATCGCTCTACGCCACGCTGCGCCAGGAGTTCCATCGCGCGCCGGCGCAGGGGCACAAGACCTTCGAGGTGTGCTATGCCTCGCAAAACGAGGCATTTTTGCTCAATGTGGAGCGCGGGCAGGCGCTGATCCTAATCACTGACTACGTCTACGACACCGACGGCCGCCCGCTCCATGTCTCCAAGCGCATCCAACGTACCGACCGCGCCAAATACACCGAGCCCATCGGCTAACCTGCCAAAATAAACCTGTCCCTAAATGGTAGGTTTAGGAAGGTCGGGGAACCAGGTTGGTTTGGGTTGGTTGGGCGTGCGCTCGGCTAGGACTAGCTCCATCCAGCACATGTCGTACCAGCGGCCGAACTTTTGGGCACAGCGGTCGAAAGCACCCACCAAGCGATATCCCATATGGGCATGGAAGTCCTGGCTGTTGTGCGTTAGATACTCGTCGTCCTTGTCGTGCGGCACGGCGATGAGCGCGCACATGTTGGTGATGCCCATCGCGATCAGGCACCGCTTGAGCGCATCGTGCAGCTTGCGGCCCAGCCCGCCGTGGCGCACGTCGCGTGCCAGGTAAATCGACGTCTCGACCGACCAGTCGTATGCCTCGCGGCTGTTGAGCGGACTCGCATAGGCATAGCCTACCGGACGCCCGTCCAGCTCCATCACCAGATACGGATAGCGCTTGAGCGTACGCTCGATGCGCCCGGCGAACTCCTCAACGCTCGGCACCTCGTATTCGCAGGTAATCGCCGTCTGGCGCACATACGGCTCATAGATGGCAAGCAATGCCGGCGCATCATCGGGCGTCGCCAGGCGAATCGTCGGCTCGGACATCTTGGCCATACAGCCCCTCTCAAAAGCAAAGGCCGCCTTGCGCCAAACCCAGGCGCAAGGCGGCCCCTCGTCATTACATCAACCTACAGGACAGCCGCCAGCGCGTCGATGTCCTCCTGTGTCGTGGCCCAGCTGGTGCAAAAGCGCACCACGGTGTGGGTCTCGTCGTACTTTTCCCAGTACTCGATCGAAGCATGCTCGCGAATGCGGGCCATGTCCTCGTTGGGCAAAATCACAAACTGCTGGTTGGTGGGCGTCTCCAAGAAGAACTGGTAGCCGCGCTCATGCAGCACGCGACGAAGCGCCTGCGCCGTCTCAATCGCCTGGCGGCCAATCTCAAAATACAGGCCGTCGGTAAAGAGCGCCTCAAACTGAACGCCCGTCAGACGGCCCTTGGCCAGCAGCGCTCCGTGCTGCTTAATGCGCGGAATGGGGTGTGCCGGAGCGTGCATGCCGCAAAACACCACGGCCTCGCCGCAAAGCGCGCCGCACTTGGTGCCGCCAATGTAGAACACGTCGCACAGCTGCGCCAGCTCGGGCAGGGTAATGTCGCACTCATCGGCCGCCAGCGCATAGGCCAGACGGGCGCCATCCACAAACAGCGGAATCTGGCGCTTCTGGCACACCGCATGAATCGCCGCAAGCTCGGCGGCGGAGTACAGCGTGCCGTACTCGGTCGATAGGCTCACGTACACGGCACCTGGGAACACCGTGTGCTCGTAGCTCTCGTTTTCGTAAAACACCTGGATATAGCTGTCGAGATCCTCGGCATGCATCTTGCCCTCGTAGCCGGGAATGGTAAGCACCTTGTGGCCGCCAAACTCGATGGCACCCGCCTCGTGGCAGGCAACGTGGCCGGTCTCGGCTGCAACGACGCCCTCGTAGGGCGCAAGCAGCATGTCAATCACCGTCGCGTTGGCCTGTGTGCCGCCCACCAGAAAAAACACGTCGGCATCGGGTACCTGACAGGCCTCACGAATGAGCTGCTTGGCACGCTCGGTGTGCGCATCGGTACCGTAGCCGGGCTGCGGCTCCATATTGGTGTCGACGAGCTCCTGCAGCACTGCCGGATGTGCGCCGTGAGAATAGTCATTGTTGAACGCGAGCATGGTAATCCTCTCTAGCCGGGCACGAGCCCGATGATTCAGATGGGGCTATTGTACGCCGCCCGGATAGGCAATGCGCGCGGCAAGGCACTCGAGCGCCAGCACCAAGGCAAAGCCGCAGCTCACGTCACTCAAAAAGTGTGCGCCGATCACGATGCGACCAAAGGCGACGAGCGCCGCAACCACAGCGGCGACCCAAAAGACCACGCGGCGGCGCGACGGCTTTTCCTTAAAGGCCGCCGCGGGAAGCCCGGCGAGCATAAGGCCGATCGCCGCGTGCGCCGTGTGTCCGCTCGCAAACGACTTAAAGCCGTCCTTGATCACGCCGGCGGCGATATAGGCCCACTTGTCGGGGTTGCCGATCACCCACCACGGCTGAAAATTGAGCCCCGGCGTGACCTCGATCACGCGCATGCGCGGGCGCGACCACAGCGGCTTGACGATCACGTTGAGGATAATGGCCTGAGCGACCCACACGGCAAGCACCATCAACGCCCAGCGCGTGAGATCGTCGGGCGCGGTGTCGCGCGTAAGGCGATAGGCGATGAGGTTGGCCGCGATGACCAGCACAAACGTCAGCACCAACTGAACCACGATGAGTTTGCCGCCAACCCGCAGGGACGAAACGATCTCGTAGCCGACCAGGCCCACGTTGACCAGAACGCCCAGCACGGCGAGCCATTTGCTCCCCCTGGAGTCGGGACGCACCGCGCGTACGAGCATAACGCCTGCGACGCTCGCCGTCAGCTCAAACGGCAGCTCGCCGGCGGCCTCGATAAAGCGGCCGTACATGCTGGCGATGTTGAACAGCGCGCTCGAGATCTGGTAATCGAAGAAGCTGCCCACGCCCAGACAAAGGCACAGAACGACCGCGATAGCGGCGGCGTCTTTCTTGTAGATGTACCCGAACATGCTTTCCTTTCCATCGGGCGAAGTTTTCAACCTGCAACGTGGCGGGGCAAAGAATCCTTGTCCCGCCAAGCCACCTACCTGTTATTCATCATCGCTGGCACCCAGCTGCTGCAGCAGCATGAGGGCTGCTGCCACGGGACCGGCCTCGTCGTTGGCGTCGAGACCGCGGCCCAGGCCGCTGCCCACACCGGCGCCCGCCTTGTAGGGCACCGACAGCTTGCGGCTCTTGGGAAAGTTCACCGCGCCATAGCGGGTCTTTAGTTCAAAGGCCACCTTCTTGGGCACGTCGACGCCCAAAAACGTGATACGCCCACCGCTGAGCGTGACGCTCTCGAGCCCCAGGCGCTCGCCGCGAATACGGATGCGCGCGCGGTTGAACAGGTTGAGTCCCGCCAACGGCAGCTCGCCATGCGCGGCCTCGGTCTCTTCCTGCACCTCATCGATGCTCTCCAGGTCCTCGGCCGCTGCGAGCTTACGGTACACGAGCACGCGCTGATCCACCGCCGGCAGGTACTCCTCGGACAAGAAGTAGTCGGCCGGCAGGTTAATGCCCACGCTCGCCGCCTCCACGCCGGCATCGTCGTCACCGCGTGCCTCTGCCACGGCCTGGCCCAGCATCTGCGTAAACAGGTCAAAGCCCACGCTCGACAGGTTGCCGTGCTGCTCGGCGCCCATAAGCGAGCCGGCGCCGCGGATCTCCAGGTCGCGCATGGCGATGCGCATGCCGCTGCCCAGGTCCTGGAACTCGGAAAGTGCAGTCAGGCGTGCCGTTGCCTCCTCGGTAAGTGGCAGCTCGCCGGGGAACATAAAGTACGCGTATGCCTGCGTGGCCGAGCGGCCCACGCGGCCCTTAAGCTGGTAAAGCTGTGCCAGACCCAGGCGCTGCGAGTCTTCGATGATCAGTGTGTTGGCGGTCGCGTTGTCGATGCCGCTCTCCACGATGGTCGTGGCGATGAGCACGTCGATCTTTTTGGTCGCGAACTCGATCATCACGTCCTCGACCTCGCGCGGGCTCATCTTGCCGTGCGCCACGCCCACGCGCGCCTCGGGCGCGGCCTCGTGCACGCGCGCCACGGCGTCGTCGATGGTCTTGACGCGGTTGGACACGTAGTACACCTGGCCGCCGCGACCCACCTCCAGGCGAATCGCCGCGCTCACCACATCGGGGTCGTACTCCCCCACGTGCACGATCACGGGACGACGCCCAGGCGGCGGCGTGGTGATCAGGCTCATGTCGCGCACGCCACTCGTAGCCATCTGCATGGTTCGCGGAATAGGCGTTGCCGAGAGCGTGAGCACGTCGATTTGCTCGCGCAGGTTTTTGAGCTGCTCCTTGTGCTGCACGCCAAAACGCTGCTCCTCGTCGATGATCACCAGGCCCAGGTTCTTGGGGTTCACATCGGCCGAAAGCAGGCGGTGCGTGCCGATAAGCACGTCAATCGCGCCCTCGGCAAACGCCTTGAGTGCGCGCTTTTGCTGCGCCGGCGTACGGAAGCGGCTGAGAACCTCGACCTCAAGGCCAAACGGGGCAAAGCGTTCAAAGAACGTCTCGTAGTGCTGCTGGGCCAGAATGGTCGTGGGGCAGAGCACCATGACCTGGCGGCCGGAGTCCACGCACTTAAAGGCCGCGCGCAGGGCGACCTCGGTCTTGCCGAAGCCCACGTCGCCGCAGAGCAGGCGGTCCATGGGCTTGGGCGCCTCCATGTCAGCCTTGATGTCGGCGATAGCCTCCAGCTGGTCGCGCGTCTCGTCGTAGGGGAAGCTCTCCTCCATCTCGATCTGCTCGGGCGTATCGGGCGGGCAGGCGATACCGGTAATCGACGAGCGACGCGTATACAAATCGACCAGGTCAAACGCCAGCTTTTTGGCGTTCTTGCGCGCCTTGTTGGTGGCACGTGTCCAGTCGGCGGTGTTGAGCCTGGTCAGGCGCGGCTTGTCGCCGTCGGGGCCAACATAGCGCGTGATGCGGTCGACCTGCTCGAGCGGCACGTAGAGCTTGTCGCCGTCGGCATATTCCAGCAAAAAGTAGTCGCGTTCCTTGCCGCCCACTTCCTGGCGCGCGATCTCGCTAAAGAGCGCGATGCCATGCGTTGCGTGCACCACGTAGTCGCCCGGCTTAAACGGGAAGGTGATCTGCGTAATGTCAACCTTGCGGCGGCTGCGCGCGCAATTGGCATCCATGCGGGCGTTGAGGTCGGCGATCGAGAACACGGCCAGGTTGGCATCGGGCACCACCACGCCCTGCGGCAGAGCGGCATCGACAAAGGTCACGCGTCCGCGCGAGATGGTGGGCACGGCGACACCGGCGGCAGCCTGGGCGGCACCCGCCTCGAGCGAGCGGGCGTTAAGCGCGTCGGCCTTGCGCTCGCGAATGGAAGCATGGGCCTCCTGGCGGGCGGCACGGTCGGCAGAATCCGCCGCCGCCACGCGTACACGGTCACCGATAACACCGGCGTTTTCGGGCGCGGCCGTCAGTGACTCCTCAAAGGTTATGCCCTCGTCGCCAAAGGTGAGCTCCATCGACTCGCGCGCACCGCGGTCGGGGATGGCAAACACGCAGGCATAGCGCTTGCCCACGACCTCCTGGATACGCGTCATAAAGCGATTGTCCGAGCCCGCAATGGCCGGCTGCTCAATCTTGAGCTCGGCCGTCACCGCACCACCGGCACGGATGAGGCTCACATAGTTCAGGCGCTGCTGGGCACCAAAATCGAGCTGTTGGGCACGCACGTACAGACCATCCAGGCGGTCAATCCCTGCCTCGCCGGCACGCGCCTCGATATCCTCGTAGGCGCGCAGACAGTCGTCGAACAGCGAGCGCGGCTCGGACAGGACCACGAGCGCCTTGCCGCTCACGTGTGCCAGCGGGCTCACGGTCTGGCCGTACATCACCGGCAAAAAGCGGTCGAGCTCGGGCGTGACGATGCGCGCATCCACCATCTCGAGCAGCGCCGCCAGTTTGCTGTCGTCCTGGCTGGCGCGATAGAGCGCCACATGCATGTTGTGGACCGCCTCGTCGGTAAGCGCCAGCTCGCGGCACGGGAAGATCTCGATACTGTCCTCGTTGCCGATGGTCTGCCCCGTTGAGCTCACCATGCGGCGGATGCGGTCAATCTCGTCGCCAAAGAACTCAATGCGCACGGGCGCTTTCTCTTGTGCGGGGAACACCTCGACGGTGTCGCCGTGAATGCGGAACAGACCGGGCGCATCAGCGGCGCCGGCATTGGTGTAGCCCATGCCCACCAGGCGATGCGGCACCTCGTCAAAAGGAATCTCCTCGCCCACCGCAAAGGTCGTGGACTCCCAGTAGTGGCTCTCGACCGGCGGCACGCAGCGCAGCAGCGCGCGGGCCGAGGCAACCATGATGCAGTTGTCCCCGCGCACGATGCGCCCCAGAGCCTCGCAGCGCTGCGCCACCACGGCATCGTCGGGCGCCTGCTCGCGCCACGGATAGTCCTTGCGCTCGGGAAAACGGCACACGTGCGCCAGGCCCACGTAGGCGGCAAGGCTGCGCGCGGCGCGATCGGCCGCATCCTCGCCACTCACAATGTAGACCGTCGGGCGCGGACGGCGCGCAAACTGGGCGGCCGCCATAAGCGTGCGGCCCGACTGCGACACGGCCAGCGTCACGTCCTCGCCGGCATCGAGTCCGGCCTCGACGGTCTGCAGCGCCTCGGCAGTGTAGAGCTGCGCGGCTATACGGTGAATGAGCATGCTGTTCCTCCGGCATCGCAACGCCAAAAGCCCGCCGGGGCAAGCTCGGCGGGTCGTACGTCAAATACATTGTCTGTCATGGTAGCGCATGGAGAGGACTCCGGCTCAAGGGCAAACCCAGCCCCGCAAAAAACGCCAGACGAAGATGCGTTCCGCCCTACCCCGCTACGCGCACGCTGGGGCACAAATCTGCCAGCGGGCACTCGTCGCACTTAGGTTTGCGAGCGTCGCAGATCTCGCGGCCAAAGGTGATCCACTGGTGGTTGACCGACTCCCAATACTCGTGCGGCAAAATCTTGAGCAGATCTTGCTCGGTCTTGAGCGGCTCTTTGGCATGCGTCTTGGGGCTCAGCATCAGGCGGTGCGCGATGCGGTTGACGTGCGTATCGACCGCGATGCCCTCGACAATGCCAAACCCCACGTTGAGCACGATGTTCGCCGTTTTGCGCCCCACACCCGGTAGCTTGACGAGCTCCTTCATGTCGGCCGGCACCTCGCCGCCGTAATCGGCAACGATCATCTGCGCGGCCTCCACGGCGTGCTTGGCCTTGCTCTTATAAAAGCCGAGTGACTTAATGGTGTCGGCCACATCGGCCACGCTCGCCCCCGCCATGGCCTCGGGCGTGGGCCACTGGGCAAACAGCCGCGGCGTCACCTTGTTGACCTGTGCATCGGTCGTCTGCGCCGAGAGCAGCACCGCGATGAGCAGCCTAAAGGGATTCTCGTGGTCCAAAAAGCACTCAACCGGGCCATAGCGACGGTTGAGGCGCTCGCACACCTCAACGGCGCGCTCGCGTTTGGCGGCATTGGTCTCGCGTGGCATAACGACTCCTCGGCTCGGCAGAAACATAACTTCACGGAAACGATTGTCCCACGTACGGGGGCCTTAAGCCTCCAAAAATGCGCCGGTCTGGCGGCCCCACAGGCTCGCATACTCGCCGCCTGCCTCGACAAGCTGCGCATGCGTACCGTCCTCGACAATCTCGCCGTCCGCCAGCACCACGATGCGATCGAGCGCCGCCACGGTGGACAGGCGGTGCGCCACCACAATGGAGGTACGTCCACGCATCAGGTTTTCGAGCGCCTCCTGCACCAGCGCCTCGGACTCGCTGTCCAGGGCAGAGGTCGCCTCGTCGAGCACTAGAATCGGCGCGTCGGTTAGGATGGCGCGGGCGATAGCCACGCGCTGACGCTGGCCGCCCGAGAGCTTGACGCCGCGCTCACCCACCATGGTGTCAAAGCCACGGGGCAATCGGTCGATAAACTCCAGGGCATTGGCCAGGCGCGCGGCCTCGCGAATCTGCTCATCAGTGGCGTTGGGACGACCGTAGGCAATGTTTTCGCGAATGGAGCGGTGGAACAGCAGCGCCTCCTGCGGCACGTAGGCAACCTGGCGGCGCAGGCTTTGCTGCGTGCAGCGCGAGACATCCTGACCGTCCACGAGCACGCGGCCGCCCTGAACAT
>DXLY01000020.1:1717-26069 GCA_019414465.1 Collinsella sp. | reverse complement strand
CATGGCGCTGGTCCTGCCGCCTGATCAGATTGCTTTGGCTGTCGAGGCCATTCGCGAGGCGGGCCTGTATTAGAAAGCTATTCCGCTCGTCAATAGCTCGAAACCGATTTCGTGCAGTTATTTTACGAATCCTGCAAACAATTTCGGCAAACGGTCGATTTTTGGCTGCGAATAGGAGCATAATCAAAGTCCCGATTGGATGTATTGGGATTACGGCAAGCCGCTCGGGTCGTTCCCGGGCGGCTTGCTTGTGGAGAGAGATGGGAGTTTCTAATGGTTAACGAGAAGAAGGTCGCTATTGTCGGCTGCGGTTTCGTTGGTTCGTCTTCGGCGTTCGCGCTGATGCAGAGCGGTCTGTTCTCCGAGATGGTCCTCATCGACGTGGACAAGAACCGCGCCGAGGGTGAGGCCCTGGATATCGCGCACGGCATGACGTTTGCCGAGCCGATGAAGATCTACGCCGGCGATTATTCCGATGTCGCCGACGCCGCCATGATCGTCGTCACCGCTGGCGCTGCCCAGAAGCCCGGTGAGACCCGTCTGGACCTGGTCAACAAGAACGTCAACATCTTTAAGTCCATTATCCCCGAGATTAAGAAGTCCGGCTTCGACGGCATTCTGCTCATCGTCTCCAACCCGGTCGACGTTCTGACCTACGCCGCCATCAAGATGTCCGGCCTGCCCGAGGGCCATGTCATCGGCTCCGGTACCGTGCTCGACACCGGCCGTCTGCAGCAGATGCTTGGTGCCCACGTTGAGGTCGACCCGCGCGATGTCCAGGCCTATGTCATGGGTGAGCACGGCGACTCCGAGTTTGTCGCTTGGTCCAGCGCTCAGGTTGCCGGCGTGCCGCTGAACACCTTCTGCGAGCTTCACGGTCATCTGGAGCACGAGGCTGCCGAGAAGCGTATCGCCGAGGACGTCAAGAACTCCGCCTACACCATCATCGAGAAGAAGCACGCTACCTACTATGGCGTTGCCATGGCCGTCAAGCGCATCTGCACTGCCGTCATGCGCGATGAGCAGACCGTTCTGCCCGTCTCCTCGCTCATGGTGGGCGAGTATGGCCTGTCCGATCTTGCTATCTCCATGCCGACCGTCGTTGGTCGCGACGGCGTCGTCTGCCGCGTCCCCGTGCCGCTGAACGATGACGAGCAACATGAGCTCACCGCCTCTGCCAAGGCCCTCAAGGACATCATCGACAGCGTCGACTTCTCCTGCTAAATCAAGCTCTTTTGGGCAACAGGCTACAATGAAAGGCGTCCGGGTCCACACGGCCCGGGCGCCTTTTTGGTGCAAAGCAACCTGACCCCAATGCACCATAGTTGATGGGAGGGCCATGTCGGATTCGCCTAATTTTTTGACCTATGCCCAGACGGCATTTGATCCGTTTGAGGAGCGGCCGTTCTGCGCGGTGGATAGCCTGGTCTTTGCGTGGTTGTCCTATTTGCGTTTGCCGGGTGATATGGCGGAACTGACGAACTGGCAGGGCCTAGACGTGCGTGAGCTGCTGCGTGCCGAGTGCTACCGGGATATGATTGACGACTTGTGGGACCCAGAGGGGAGCAGGGCCTTGTTGGAGGCCGTGGCAGCAAGCCCTCGCTACCGTGGCGTGCACGTTTGCGGCTATCGTGCCGTGAGCGATGTGGTGGCGACGGAGCAGTTTGCAGCCATGGCGTTCCGGTTTCCGGCGGGGTTTAGTTATCTTTCCTTCCGGGGGACCGACAGCACGATTGTGGGCTGGAAAGAGGACTTTAACATGGCGTTCCGGTGTCCTGTGCCGGCCCAGGAATCCGCGGCGCGTTATGTGGACGAGGCGGCGGATGCGATTGACGGGCCGCTTTTGTGCGGAGGTCATTCCAAGGGCGGAAACCTTGCGGTGTACGGTGCGGCGATGTGCTCCGATGTCGCCCGTGAGCGAATCGAACGGGCGTATTCCCATGATGGTCCGGGCTTCGTCGAGGAGTTTCTGAGCGGCAGCGCCTTTGCCGATCTTTCCGGTCGAATCGATAAGACGCTGCCTCGGTCGTCGATCTTTGGCATGATGTTCGAGACACAGGAGGACTATGCCATCGTTGAGAGCACCGAGTTCAGCCTGCTGCAGCACAATCCCTTTAGCTGGGTGGTTGATGGTCGCGACTTCGTGTACTGTGAGCGCCTGTCCGCCGGTGCTCGATACGTTGATGGCTCCATTCGCGAGATGCTGCTTGCAGTGTCACCTAGCGAGCGCGAGCGTTTTGTAGATGCGTTGTTCTCCGTGTTTGAGGCTACGGGTGCTGAGCGGTTTGCGGATATCGCTGGGAATCTGCGCGAGAGCCTGCCCGTGATGCTCCAGGCTGCGCAAGGCTTTGACAAGGATACGCGACGCTTTGTCTCGCAGACTATCGTTGCGATTCTTAAGTGTGCACTTCTGCCCAAACGTCCCCAGATCGACATGCCCGCTGCCGGCCAGAGCTTGGCAGAACAGCTCGAGGCTTGGCAGTCCGAGCTCCTGCGCTAGCCATTGGTGCAACCTGTCCCCGATGCACCAATCTTCGATGCGCCTGGGGCGGGCTCGACCGCTATACTGGTTCGTGCCGAAATCGATCTAGAACGGAATGCCGTATATGAAAATCAATCACGCGATTCTGCATATCCTGGACTTTGACTCTGCCGTCAACGTTATGAGCCAGCGCGAGCTCGATATCGAGAGCCGCACCGTGCGTAATTTCGTAACCACGCACCTGCGGCGCGCTCGTACCTCGGCTGATAACAAGCGTGCCACGTTTGCCGAGAACTCCGCATTCGGCGGCGAGCTCAAGGGCTATTTCTTTGGTGAGCGTGAGTTCGTGGATCTGTCTCAGCAGATTGCGGAGTTCATCTCTTCCGAACTTACCAAGGCCGAGAAAGCCGAGTCCACTGACGTGCTTGTGGCGGACTTTGATGACGATGAGGATGCCCGCTGGTTTGCCGTGATGCTGCTGGGCTCCAAGCAGGCTTTTATGCACGAGGTGGGTCGCGAAGAGGGCGAGGTGCGCAACGACATTGCGCGCCACTACGCCATTCTGCCGAATCCCTCGCAAAAGGTGCCGAGCTATGCAATCGTGCGTGCAAGCACCATGGAGATCGGCTATGTGGATAAGAAGCGCAAGATTGCCGGCGAGGATCGCATGCTCATTCCCGATGGCCTGCTGCAGTGCGACACGGGGGTATCGGGCAAGGAGGTCATCGACACCGTGACGCGTGTGGTCGAGGAAGTCGCCGAGGAGCACGGTGCCAACACGGCTGTAGCACTCGCCAAGGTTAAGGCTGCTGTTGCCGAGAAAGTTGAGGATGACGAGGAACTGCCCCCTTGGGATATCGTCGATGAGGTCTTTGAGGACGAGCCGGTTATCAAGGAGAGCGTGCGCGCGGCACTGACTGAGGAGAAGGTGCCTGAGCGTGTGCCCGTGGAGCGCAAGCAGGTCGAACGCGCGGCGGTGCGCAACCACAAGATCCGTACCGACACGGGCATCGAGATCAGCTTCCCGGCCGAGATGGGTTCCAACTCCGAGTACATCGAGTTCGTCAATGAGCCTAACGGCCTCATCTCCATCGAGCTAAAAAACATCGGGTCAATTGAGAATCGATAAACTGCGCTTGAACTTCAGACAAAGCAAAGGCCGAAACCCTTCGGGACTTCGGCCTTTTTGCTTGGAGCTGAGTTGAGTTGCAGACTGAGCATAAGTCAGCGAAAACGCCCCTAAGCGAGCAAGGTGACGTGAAAGAGGAGGGAAGCGTACTTCGGTACGCGACCGACGATTGAACGTCAGATTGCCGCTTAGGGGCGTTTGCAGCGTCGAGAGATCCGTCGTTCGTTAGAACGACGGAACCAAAGGTGCAGCGTCGACTAGTTACGCGGTTTGGTAAAACTGCGCAGCCCTAGAGTTGACGTAAGCCCTCTTCCAGGCCGGTCTTGCTGTCGGTCTTCTCGTCGCGCATCTTGATGACGCGGGCGGGGACACCGGCCACGACGGCACCGGCGGGGACGTCCTCGACGCACACGGCGCCGGCGGCAACGACAGCGCCCTTGCCTACGTGCACGCCCTCCAGGACCACGGCATTGGCGCCGATCATAACGTCGTCCTCGATGATGACGGGCGTGGCACTGGCGGGCTCCACGACGCCTGCCAGCACGGTGCCGGCGCCGATGTGGCAGTTCTTGCCCACGGTGGCGCGGCCGCCCAGCACAGCGCCCATGTCGATCATGGAGCCTTCGCCAATGACGGAGCCGATGTTGATGATGGCGCCCATCATGATGACGGCGCGATCGCCAATCTCGACACGGTCGCGGATGATCGCGCCCGGCTCGATGCGGGCGTTGATACCCTTGAGGTCGAGCATGGGCACGGCGGAGTTGCGGCAGTCGTTCTCTACGTCGTAGTAGTCGATGGAGTCGGCGTTGGCGTCGAGGATTGCCTTGAGCTCATCCCAGTCACCAAAGACGGTCTTGCCACGACGACCGCCGTAGACGTGCGCATTGCCCCACTGGACCTTCATGCCCGGCTTTTCGCGCACGTACAGTTTGACGGGCGTTTTCTTGGGCGCGGTTGCGATGTAGTTGATAATCTCCTGTGCGTCCATCTCGGCTGCATTACTCATTTGCTGTCTCTCCTTTGAGTGGATCCGGTTGATACCTGGTTAGGCAAACATGACCTGGTCGAACGTATAGAAGCCAGGCTCGCGGGTGACGAGCTTCTGCGCGGCTGCCAGGGCGCCGTTGACGAAGATCTGACGGCTCGTGGCGCGGTGCGTGAGCGTGACCTCCTCGTCCTGGCCGAAAAAGCTTACCTCGTGCACGCCGGCGACGGTGCCGCCGCGCAGCGAGTGCATGCCGATCTCCTTGGGGTCGCGCGCGCCGCACATGCCCTCGCGGCCATAGACGGGGTGGTAGCCTGCCTCGGGCTCGGCTTCGACGACGGCGTCGAGCAACAACTTGGCAGTGCCGCTGGGGGCGTCGACCTTTTGATTATGGTGCGTCTCGACGATTTCGCAGTCAAAGCCGGGCAGCTCGCGCGTGGCCTGGGCAACCAGATGGCGCAGGGCGGCGATACCGATAGAGTAGTTGCCCGAGTGCATAACACGGGCGTTCTGACCCAGCTCGCGCAGGCGATCCACCTGCTCGGGCGTATAGCCCGTGGTGCCGGAAACGAGTGCGGCACCCGTGCGCTCGACATAGGCGACAACGGCATCGAAGGTCACGACGTTCGAGAAGTCGATGATTACATCGGCGGCCGGTGCGCTCTCGAGCTCGGACAAGTCGAAGCCGATCTGGGCGACGATGTCAAAAACGGGCTCTCCAGCGGTGTTGACAATGCCCTCGGCGGTGGTGCGGATGAGCGAGCCCATGCGGCCCGTTCCCATAATGACGGTCTTAATCAAGCAGACCAGCTCCTTTCAGAGCATCGGTAAGTGCGGAGCGCGTGTCGTCTGCCATGGGGCACAGCGGCATGCGGTAGTTTGCCTCGATCATACCCATCTGGGCGAGTGCTTCCTTGACGGGGATGGGGTTGACCTCGCTAAAGAGGGCATTGATGAGCGGCTGGCCGGCAATCTGGATATCGCGGGCGCGCTCCACGTCGCCGTCCAGATAGGCGCGGCACATGTCGTGCACGAGCTGCGGCTGAACGTCGGCCCACACGCTGATGGTGCCCGAAGCGCCCAGGCTCATGAGCGGCACGGTGAGGGCGTCCTCGCCCGAGTACATGCGGAAGTCGTCGGACAGCAGGTGGGCGATCTTGGCCGCGTAAGCGACGTTGCCAGAGGCTTCCTTAATACCCATGATGTTGGGATGTGCGGCCAGGCGCTCTACGTTGCGCTCGCTGATGCCGCAGCCGCAACGGCCGGGGATGTTGTACAGGATGCAGGGGATGTCCACAGCATCGGCGACGGTCTTAAAGTGCTGATAGATACCCTCTTCGTTGGACTTGTTGTAGTAGGGGGTAATGAGCAGCAGGCCGTCGGCTCCCAAGCCCTGGTAAGTGAGCGACTTGGTGAGCATGGTTTGCGTGGAGTTGGAGCCCGAGCCGGCGATGACGGGGACGCGTCCTGCAACATGCTTGACCACGGCGGCGACGACGGAGTTGTCCTCGTCATCGGTCATCGTGGCGCTCTCGCCGGTGGTGCCCAGGGTGAGGATGGCGTCGGTGCCGTTTTGCAGGTGGAAATCGATAAGGCGCTCGAGTGCGTCAAAGTCGACGCTGCCGTCCTTTTTAAACGGCGTGACGAGGGCGACGATTGAGCCCTCGAGGTTGCGGATATCCATGTTCTTCTCCTTCGCTTCCGCGATCTGGATGCGCTTATTCCATTGGGCGGCGACGGCCAAGCGCTCGTCTTGGGCGCGACGGCGGGCACTTTCGGCGCGCGACTTGGCCAGCAGCTCTCGGCCGCTCGGCAGCACGTCGAGCGTGGCAAAGTAATCGCCCGGGCGCTCGGCACGGCGGATGAGGTCGGCTGAGCCATCGGGGCGCAGCAGAACCTCGGCGGAGCGCAGACGTCCGTTGTAGTTGTAGCCCATGGAGTAGCCATGCGCACCGGTATCGTGGATCACAAGCAGGTCGCCCATGTCGATATGCGGTAACTCGCGATCGATGGCGAACTTGTCGTTGTTCTCGCATAGGTTGCCCGTGATGTCGTAGGTGTCCGTAACGGGTACTGTGGTCTTGTCGGCGCCACCCGGCTGGCCCATCACCGTAATGTGGTGGTAGGCGCCATACATGGCAGGGCGGATCAGATCGACGGCGCTTGCGTCGACACCGATATAGTCCTTGTAGATCTGCTTCTCGTGGATGGCCTTGGTGACCAGGCAGCCGTAGGGGCCTATCATATAGCGGCCCATCTCGGTGCAGATGGCCACATCGCCCATACCGGCGGGAACCAGGATCTCGTCGTATGCCGCGTGTACCCCCTCGCCGATGGTGTGGATGTCGTTGGCCTGCTGCTCGGGCAGATAGGGGATGCCGACGCCGCCGGACAGATTAATGAAGGCGACATGTGCGCCGGTCTCGCGCTCCAGGCGCGCGGCAAGCTCAAAGAGGATGCGCGCGAGCTTGGGGTAGTAGTCGTTGGTGACGGTATTGCTGGCAAGGAATGCGTGGATGCCAAAGTTTTCGGCGCCCTTGGCCTTGAGCGTGCGGAAGGCCTCGAAGAGTTGCTCGGTGGTCATGCCGTACTTGGAATCGCCGGGGTTATCCATGATGCCATTGGAGAGCTGGAACAGGCCGCCCGGATTAAAGCGGCAGCTGACCGTTTTGGGGATGGGCCCCGCAACACGCTCAAAGAACTCGATGTGGCTGATGTCGTCAAAGTTGACGATGGCGCCCAGCTTGTCGGCGAGCTCAAAGTCGGCAGCTGGCGTGTCGTTGGACGAGAACATGATGTCGTGTCCCGTGATGCCCAGCGAGCGGGCGATCATGAGCTCGGTATAGCTCGAGCAATCGCAGCCGCAGCCGTATTCGTTGAGAATGGAGATGAGCGCCGGGTTGGGGTTGGCCTTGACGGCAAAGTATTCCTTAAAGCCCGGGTTCCATGCAAAGGCGTCGCGCACTTCTTGCATGTTGCGGCGGATGCCCGCCTCGTCGTATAGATGAAACGGCGTGGGGAACTGCTCGACGATATGCTCGAGTGTCTCCTTGTCCACAAACGGCTGCTTGGCCGCATATGCCTCGTTGGGGATCAATGCCATGTCCCGTAAACCTCGCTATCCAGACGGCGCCATCTGCGCATCGAATCCGCATAGCGTGGACCCAATGTCCGGATAGCGCTCCCGCATTGCTGCAGACAGTCCTGTGGGTGTTTCCCGCAGGCCCACCAGGTTGTTCGTGCCCGAAAAACCCAGTTCGGCGGGTTTCGCCTCCCCACGGGGTCAAAGCCTGCCGGCTCGCCCGCGGCTCTTCGTGCCCGCGCCTCTATCAAGTGGTAACGACCCTATCACGTTGCACTTTACCAAACAAGAGTATTCGTATATAACGTTTAAAAAATGCAGCAATATGCTGGAAACATGTGTGCCACAATCCTGTATCACAATAAGTTGCAACAGATGTGCCTCACGAAGGGATTCTCTATGACCGAGCTCCAAGAACTCCGTCGCTATCGCCGCGATCTCCATCGCATTCCGGAGCTCGATTTCGATCTTCCGCAGACTATCGCCTATATCGAGGGCGTGTTGGCGCCGCTCGCTTGCGAGGTGACCCATCCGTGTCCCAGCTGCGTCTGCGCTTTCTTCGACGCTGGCGTTGGTGCCGCGCGTGCCACGGCGATTCGCGCCGATATGGATGCGCTGCCCATCGCGGAGGCGACGGGAGCGGCCTTTGCCTCGATCCATCCCGGCAAGATGCACGCTTGCGGACATGACGGACACATGGCCATGGCACTTGCCGCCGCGACGTATGTCGACCGTACGATTCGCGAGCAGCCGGGCGCCATTAGGCGCAACGTTCTCTTTGTGTTCCAGCCGGCCGAGGAAACGACCGGTGGTGCCAAGACGGTATGCGAGAGCGGTGTGTTCGAGCGCTATGGGGCTGACCGCATTTTTGGCTTCCATGTGTGGCCCGATCTGCCTGCCGGCACGTTGGCGAGTTGTTCCGGTCCGCTGCTGGCGCGTTCGAGTGAGACACACATTCATATTCACGGGACGAGCATCCATATCGCTAAGACCTATGGCGTTCCGGTCGAGGAATCGCACGATGCGGCGCTGGCGGCTGCCAAGTTCTTGGTTGCCGAGCGCGAACTGATGGACGAGCTGGGCACCGACGAACCCTGTATCGGCAAGTTTGGCCTGCTGCAGGCTGGCACCGTTTGCAACGCGGTGGCGGGGGAGGCCCATGTGGCCGGAAGCCTGCGTGTGTTTACGGACGACATGTTCGACCGGGCGCGCGAAGGCGTGCGCCGCGTGCTGGACGATGCCTGTGCCGCAACGGGCTGCACGTATGATCTCGACTTTGCCGAGGGCTATCCGCCGGTCGACAACGACCCCGAGCTATTTGCCAATGTCGCGCCTGCCTTGCCCGAGCTACAGCTCGTGGATGAGCCGCTGCTGATCGCCGAGGATTTCGCGTTCTATCAACGCTATCTGCCGGGCGTGTTTTTCCTGCTGGGCACGGGTATGCCAGAGGACCAAGACAACCCGAGTGATTCGGATGGCTGCCCCGCCTATGCCACAAGCGCTCTGCATACCGATACCATGCTCTTTGACGAGGAAATCCTGCTCAAGGGTCTCGATGTCTACAAACGATTGCTTGACTTGGAGTGACGATGGAACGACGTCGACAGTCTGCCGTGTATAGTCCTGGTGGGTGCGGGTGCGGCTTGCTGCTGCTCCCGGTTATTGCTGTGAGCATTGGCGTGATGTTTGCGCTTGCTGGACTGGCGGCAGCGGCACTTGTGCTGTTGATTGTGGCCATTGGCGTGACGATTTGGCTCTGCCGCAATCGCGAGCAACGCCGTGCCGACGGTAACACCAATGTCGGCTGGGTCGTCTTCCTGATTATTGCGTACCCGCTGAGCATCAGTTACTTGGCGTTCTTTATCCTGCTGCTCATCAGCACCTTTACTGGGGAATCCATCACGGTGGGGTAGGCTTCGACAAGCTTCTTGAGGATGAAACGAAAAAGGGGTCGGATGGGCGCTTTGCCCATCCGACCCCTTTCGCACGGTAGTTAATTCGGTCTCCTACTTTGCTGCCTCGCGGCGAGCGACCTCGTCGATCAAGATGGCATCGCCGTGCTTGGCGGCGGCAATGCTCGCGGCCATAAACATGCCCATTGCCGTGATGTAGGCGAAGAGCATCGACGGCGCCACGTCCATAACGATGCCGGAGAGAATCGGTGTCGCCACCTGAGCCGCCATGCTCACGGTGTAGTAGTAACCGGAGTAGCGACCCACGCTTTGGGAGCTGCAGCACTCCAGAATCATCGTGTACACGCACAGGTCCACGCCGCCCAGCGCAACGCCCATCAACAAAAAGACGCCGTACAGCACGGGCGAGAAACCGGGTGCCAGCCAAAGAAGCGCGGGGCATAAAACCATGATGACGGCGGTGCCCAGGGCGACCTTTTTACGGCCGATTTTGAGCGAAAGATTTGCCAGGGGTACGTAGCTTAGCAGCGCGCCTGCAATCGTCACGATATTGATGATGGCATAGGAACCGCCCTCCATGCCGTAGAACATATCGGCATAACGGCTGATATTGGTGGTCATGGCGTTATAGCTCATGTAATAGAAAAACGTTGCGGCGAGCAGCATGATGATGGAGCGGCGTACGCCGGCGTCTGCAATGCGATTTTTACCGCCGGCCTCGGGGGAGTCATCTTTGTCAATCTGATCCTCGTCGATGCCCATGGACAGCGATTGCTCGCGCATCTTTTCGACGAGGGCGGGCTCACGGACAAAGACGCCGTAGACAACGGCCGACACGAGGATAAAGACGGCCTGCAAGATAAAGAGCGGGAGATAATCGGGTTTGTCGGCCTTGGGAACCATGACCGAGATGGCGACGAGCATAAGGCCCGTTCCCGCATAGCCGACGATCTTTTCGATTGAGTCCGCCTTGGTTCGAAGTGGGCGAGGCGTAATATCGGCCACAATGGCAACCGTCATGGTGCGGTAGGCGCATATTGCAAAAAGCGTGAGGATAATCGCGCCAATGAGCAGAGGTAGGCTGCCCATGTTGTTGGCGATCGCGATGAGCGGGACGGAGAGCATTGCCACCGCGGAGCCGCCCAAGATAAAGGGCGTTCGACGCCCGAGTTTGCTTGCGCAGCGGTCCGAGAGGATGCCAAAGAGCGGAAGCAGGAACAGGCCAAAGACATTATCGATGGCCATGATCGCGCCGGTGAGCGAGTTGGATAGGCCAAAGGTCCCTGTGAGCATCTTGGGAACGATGCCGTCGTAGACCTGCCAAAAGCTGATCATGCCCATAAAGGGTAGGGAGGCGAGGGCGACGGCCTTGGTGTCGAGCCGGGCCGCCCGCTTAAGATTTGGTTGGGTCATGCTGGTTCTCCTGGTCGGTAAAAGCGGGGAGGGGTGCTATCGGCCCCCGTTCTACAGTTGTTCAAGGTTGGCGAGAAACGCCACATAGAATTCGATGCCGCGCTTGTAGACGTCGACGCCGATGCGTTCGTTGGCGGCATGGATGAGCTTGCGCGCCTCGCCCGAGTAGATAAAGCCGCAGAAGCGGTAGACGCGACCGCAGATCTCGTTGAACTCGCGCGAGTCGGTACAGGAGTTCTGCACGTAGGGAGCAAAGCCGGCCTCGGGATAGACACCCGACACGCAGCGATGGATGTAGTTGAAGGCGGCATCGTCTTCGTAAGTCGAGATGGGCGCGGGCTCGGTGTAGGGAATCGCCTCGTTGATTTCGACGGTGACATGGTCGGGGCTTACGCCCGAGGCGCGGCACTGCTGGGCGGCGAGCTTGCGGGCGCGCTCAACGGCATCGGCGATGGTCTCGAACGGAGCGATGCGCACGTTGAAGTTGGCGCGAGCAACTGGTGGCAGCACATTGTGCGCATTGGAGCCTTCGAGCTGCGTGAGCGCATAGGTTGTGCGCAGCATGGCCGAGGTCTCGGGGCTGGCGGCCATAATCTTGGTAACCGCGGGGCGCGTGAGCCACAGGTTGCCAAAGATTGCCTGATACGTCGCGCTGCTACGGGCACCCAACTCGGTCAGTGTGGCCTCGACGGCGGGCGTGAGCTGCGGCTTGCCGGGGTTGGCCGAGATAGTCTCGCATACACGGCAGAGAAGACGGCAGGCATCGTTTGCCGCAGGCGTAGAGGCATGGCCGCCGTCGGCGCGCGCCGTGACGGTAAGGTCGACGTGGCCCTTCTCGGACACGCCTACCATGGCAACGGGTTCGGTGACGCCGAGCGGGGCGTCGGTTGCCACGGCGCCACCCTCATCGAGCACCATGTAGGGATGGATGTTATGCTCGCGAAGCCACTGCACTGCATGGGTTGCAGTAGGTGCGGCGATTTCCTCGCCATCGCTCGAGAAGAACCAGACATCGCGCGGGGGAACGAAGCCCTGGGCAATCAAATGCTCGGCGGCCTCGAAGAAAGCCGAGACGATGCACTTGGTGTCGAGTGATCCGCGGGCCCAGATCTCGCCGTCGAAGATCTCGGCTCCAAAGGGATCGTGCTTCCAGTCTTGGCCCTCGACGGGCACGACGTCCTGATGCGCCATCATGACGATGGGGTCCAAGGCGGAATCGGCGCCAGGCCAACGCAGGAGCATGCCAAAGTCGTCGACGCGTGTGAGCTCGGCGACTTTAAAGAAATGCGGATAAAGTCGCTGAAGCGTGGGAATCCACTGGCTGAAGGGCTCATCATCGCGCTCGGCGATGTTCTCACGCGAAACGGTGGGGATGCGCAGCAATTCGCAAAAGCGCTCGACGGCTGCCTCGTCTGCCTTGTAGGTGCCTGCATCAAGAGGCGCGCCCTGTGCGACCGATACCGATGCTCCCATGGTGGGACTCCTTTCGTGTTGTATATCGAATACGTCAAGATTATCGCCCGCACCGCGCGTGGGAAATGGCGAAACACGTTGTTCATTTGCGGGCGGCGGGTCGGATAACCTTAGCCGACGATGACCGTGCCGTCTTCGGTCACGGTGATGGCGTCTCCCGTCGACACAGCATCGAGAAACTCATCGCCCAGGTTGTCAATGGTGGGCATGGGGGTGTCGGTCCATACACCCGAGAGGATCGCGCCAGCGGCGGCAAGGCTGTCAATGGGTTTGGAAAACAGCAGGCATGCGGGTTGGCGCCCCATTTTGGTGGCGCAGAAGAGCACCATGCCGCCTGTGGTGGAGCCGATAGTCTGCGGAAGACACAAGGCACATCCCGCCAAAGGTTTGCCGTACAAGTCGGGATTGTTTTGGTCGGAACACGTGGCCTTTTTGTCGCCAAACATCAGTGCCTTCTGAAACGATGCGAGTGTGTTGAGCCCTCCGTGAGAGACAAGTGCCTTGGCGTGGGCAGTTCCGGGGACAACGACGCGGCCGTGAAAGATTTTTTCCATGAGGAGTCGCCTTCCTATTTGATTGGTTTTCCGGTGGTGACGTAGGCGAGCACCTCGTCGTCGGTGTAGTAGCGCGATGCCGAGTACGTACGCAACTTGTTGGAGTTGGTGATGATGGGCATGATGCCGCACAGCGGGTTGTTGGTGTACATAAGCGGGCAGATGCTCGAGACGACGGCACCGGTAGTCGAGAGGCGTCTGTATGCCGCAGTCTTGCGGAAGGCGTCTGCCACGGATGGGGCGGCGGTCAGTACGGTGGGTACTTGCACGCGGCACTTGCCGGAGGCGCTCAGCCCATCGCAGATGGCGTCTGCCCAATGGGCGAGTTGTGCAGACGAGAGGTGGGGGCAGCCGATGAAGGCAAGCTTGGGGCGCGCGCCCGGGTTCTTCCACATAACGGGGTAGCTCGAGCGGATGCGTTCCAGCTCGGCGTCGTCAATGCGATAGATTTGGGCGTCTGGTGCTATGAGGTGTTCGCCTTGTTCGACGGCCTCGGGCGTGATGCCGTCCACGTGGTAGAGCCCGACAGCGCCGTTCGATGCGCTGGCGGCGCCCATGTCCTTAAGGTAGTCCTGCGTGCCGGGTGTGAGTTCGCGGCCAAGCCAGCGGTCGAGGCCTTTAATGTAAGGGACGTCTTCCATCACCTTCATGCCAATGGCGCTGCCAAGCACTTGCGCTTCGGGCTTGCGCTTACAGTCGACTTCGATGATCCAGGTCGCCTTGCGGCCCTCATCGGTGAGCAGGCCGAATTCCGGGACAAAGCCGGCAATTGAGCCGAACATCTCGATGATGCCGGAGTTGCGATTGCAGCGAGCGCCCAGCACGGAGTTGGCAAAGACCACGGCGCTGCTTTCTGCCCAGCTTAGGATGTCGCCACGCCGAGGTCGATTGCCAACCTCGGGCTGGTAGCAGGTGCAGGTGAAAGCATCGTTGTCCAATAGACCCATGCTGCGCAGCTGTGCCTCATAATCGTCTTGTTTGGAATACATAATCTTGAACAGCAGCTTTTGCAGCGGGTTGGCCGGGACGGCGGGGTCGAGGGGCCTCGGGTCGACCGAGAATGACTGACCGGACAGGGCGCCGTCTTTCAGCAGCTCATCCATAAGGTCATAGACTGGACCGAGCATGGAGAGGCCAAAACTTGTGACAAGATGACCGTTTGCGCCGGTCACGGGAACCATACGCTCGGCGCCAAAGCATTCGCCGTACATAACGAGGGTCTTGACCACTTTGGCCATGGCGGGGCCCTTGGCGCCGTCGAGCAGGGCTTGTTGTTGGGAGGTCAGGTTCATCTGTGAGCCCATCCTTTCGTGTTAGATATTGGTGCCGAGTCGGTATGCCGCACGGACCGCTTCGAGCACACGGCCGGGCGCAAACCCATCGCCGATGTTATGCAGCTCGTCAGCGGCGTGCGTCTGCTGCAGTTTGTAGAACAGCGCGTCGTCGGGGTGTCCGCCGCAGGCAATGATTACCAGGTCGCAGGTTAGCTCGAGTGACTTCCAGTCGTTGCCGATTTTGGGTGCAAGCGGGTTTTCGACGTTCTCGGGCAAGACCGGTGACCACGAGACGTAGGGGTCGGGAACGTTTTTGTGGCAGTTGCGACTCAAGTGGAGACGCGCACACCTCGATGGGGCTCCAGACTCGCGTTTGCCGTCGACTTCCGCGCGCTCGACGCGTGTCATATTGAGGAGCCGCACATTGCGTCCCCTGAGCGTATGGAGTAGGTGGCCGCGATTTGCCGTGCAGGCGCCCTGCATCATGTGAGGCAGCATTTCAATTACGTTGACCTGTGGTATGCCGTGTTCGACGGTGAGCCATTGGGCAACCTCGCAGCCCACGGCCCCTCCGCCAATGATGGTGACGGTTTTGGCGTTGCCAAGCAGCGCGGGTTGGCGCAGTAGCTGCGTTGCCAGCACGGCATGGCCCGATGCTGCAAGCTCCGTAAGACCGGGGATGGGCGGTATTGCATTGGAAGTGCCTGTCGCGCACACGATTGCGTCGAAGCCTGCTTTTGCAAGATCTTCGGCGCGTGCTGCCCGTCCAAGTTCGAGTGTCAGGTTCCCGTTGGGTTTTTCTGCCTGCTCGCGCACCTGTCGAACAAGATATGATCGGTAGTTATCGAGGTCGAACTTGATCCGGGCGGCGCTGGCGGAGAGGAGTTTTCCTCCAAGTTCATCTTCGGCATCGATGAGCTTTACGTCGTGGCCACGACGCGCGGCGATTAGCGCACAGACCATCCCGGCGGGTCCGGCTCCTATCACCGCTATGCGTTTGGGTTCTTTGGCGGGAGCGGGTGTCTGGGGCATGAGGTATTCAAAGCTGCAGCGTGGATTGACGGCACACTGCGGATGGCCCCCTTCGACAAACTCGTTGAGGCATCCTTCCTGGCATCCGATGCAGGGGCGAATATCTGCCACGCGACCGGCGTACGCCTTGTTGGGCCACTCGGGATCCGCAAGCAGCGGGCGTCCGAGCATGATCATATCGGCGTCGCCATTGCGAAGGGCACGTTCGGCAATGTCGGGGTAGCCCAACTTACCCACCGCGACAACGGGTACGGGAAGGCCGGCATTGGAGCGGATATTGTCGGCGGCAAAGCGCTCTCGAACGGCGCGCGCCACGGGAACGAAGCAGCCTGCGGGCATGCTCGCAGGCGGGTGGGGCATCCACCAGTTGTCATAGCAACCAAGGTCGACGTCAAAGATGTCTACTCCCGCCGCCACGAGCTCTTCCATATAACCCAGGGTCTGTTCGACTGTGCGGCCGCCGCGCATGCGTCCCAGATAGGTCGAATTCATGACCTGCTCGTCATAGGTTTCCTCGAGTGCAAGCGAAAGGTCGATGCGGTACATGATGGGGTAGTCGGGCCCAACGCGGCGACGGATTTCTTTGATCATATCGAGGCCAAACTGACGCCAATCGGCATAACGTCCGAGCTTGCGATGGTTAAAGGCGGGGTTTCCGAGCTGCTCGATAAGATAACCCTCGTGCCCGTGCAAATAGACGCCATCGATGCCCATGGCATGAGCATCGGCCGCCGCTTGGCCGATATTGTTTACGATACGGCGCAGCTTTTGATTCGAGAGGCGCATGCATGGAATGGCGGGGATGTAGTAGTTAGGCAAGAAACTCGCCGAGACCGGAAACTTTTTTTGCGTGATGAGGCATTGCGGGTTGCCCACGCGGCCGAGTCCGGCCGTAAGCTGGACAAAAATGCGCGATCCGAAGGCATGGACACCTTGGGCAAGGTCGCGCCAGCCTGCCATAACGGTTCGGCTTCGATCGATGCGCGGGAAATAGGTGAGCTTGTCCAGCTCGGTGACCGTGGTATCGATGCCGTGGCTTACCGGTACGAGTCCTGTTGTGATGAGGCCGCAGCCGCCTTTGGCGCGGGCGAAAAAGTACTGCAGCATCATGTCGCTGGGACGACCAGTTTCCTCGCACATGTCGATATTGCCCATCGGCGCCATGACAATGCGGTTTTTGACGGTGAGCTTGTTAATTTTGATGGGAGAGAAGAGCTTGTCAAAAGGATAGAGCTCTTGTGTCATGCGGGACGATCCGCAACCGGAGTTTTTGGCGGGCCAGCTGTCGAATGAGTCGACGAGTTGCTGCACCAGTACGTCTTTTCCCAATGAGGTTCCTTTCAGATGTTGACAAGGTAACAAAGCAGTTTACGTCTAAATGTTTAATAGTCAACAACAAAGGCATGAGTTCGGTGAAGGAAAAAAGACTCAATGAGTGCCAGGTGGCAAGCTGTGCTGCGACATTAGCTCCCAGCTAATGAATTTGAGCTCGCTGCCTCCTACGATGTGCTGTGTGCCGGCACGGTAGCCGGATCGTAGGAAGGATGCATAATGGCAAAAGAGGGAAAGAAGCCGATCGGCAAGATCGTTTTGGGCGTCATCGTGGTGCTCGTTGTTGCCGGCGTCGTGGGTTCTATGGGCGGTAACTCGTCTGATTCGTCTTCGGGTGATGCAGCAAAGCCTGCCGAACAGACCCAGCAAGTCGAGGAGCAAAAAGAGGCACAAGAACCCTATACGGTTTCGGATGAGGCCGGGGATACGTCTAATCAGTTCGCGTATAAGATCACGGGCACGTTGACCAATAATACGGATAAAGAGCAAAGCTACATTCAGATTGAGTATGTTCTGTATGACGTAGACGGCAATCAGGTGGGAACGGCTCTTGCGAACACCAAGCATCTCAAAGCGGGCGGCACCTGGAAGTTCGAAGCGATGAGCACGGTATCTCCCGACCAGGTTGCCAGCTGGGAACGTTCTGACGTGAGCGGTTTTTAACTAGAATTAAAAACATGGTTACTATGCGAGCTGGGGGGGTGAGGCCATATGCCCGATAAGAAGCTAACCGAAGAGTTGCTCAACGAGCTGCTCGATGCTCCGAGTATCGAGGGCTATATCAAAGAGCACGACTTTACCGCCCCGTCGCTTTCGGGGTATCTGAAACAGCTTTTGGAAGAAAAGGGGCTGGAGCGTTCGCGCGTGGTGCGTATGGCCGACCTCAACGAGACGTTTGGCTATCAGATCTTTACCGGTGCGCGGCATCCGAGCCGCAATAAGGTACTGCAGATTGCCTTTGCCATGGCGCTGACGCTCAAGGAGACCAACCGCGCCTTGACGGCGGCGGGCGTCAATGTCCTCAACTGCAAGGACCGCCGTGACGCCATCATCATTTTCTGTATCGATCGTGGCTGCAGCCTGCAAAAGGTGAACGAGGAGCTGTATCGCTTTGGTGAAGAGACGGTGAGCTAACAGCTAGCTGCCGGCGGAAGCGGTGTTCACGATATTTAGAACGTGCAGGGCACGGGCGTCATGGGGCGTCCGTGCCCTGCGTTATTATGGACGCTATGGATACTCAGAGCCCAACATATTCCGATGATGAGCTGACTGCTGCGCTCGCCGGACACCTGGCGTCACTTGAGCGTGATGACAGTTATCGCGTAGACCGTGTGCTCAAGCACTCCGACGTCGAGACGACCGAGCTCGTGTACTTTGAGGGCTCCGGCGGAGGATCTCTTGGCCCCTTTGTTCGCAAGCGCATCGACGCGTCGGCCCAGATTGGCGGGGCGTATGAACGCCTGTTTGCGGCCCAGCATGCTGGGCGACGTTACGAGCACTTGCCTCGGATTGTCGATTGCCGCCGCGTGGGCGACGAGCTTTGCGTGGTCATGGAATACATCGAAGGCGAAACGCTCGGGGCCCTGGTGGGGCGTTTGGGTGCGACGCCCGATTATGCTTGTGAGCTGTTTGGCGCCCTTTGTGATGCAGTTGCGGAGCTCCATGCCGGCTTTGCGTCGGCGGGGGAGATGGCCGCTCCGGTGATCCATCGCGACCTAAAGCCCTCGAATATCATCGTGTCGGGCGCAAACTATACGCCCGATACAGGCATGACGTTTTCATCGCTGGTGATTATCGATTTGGGAATCGCTCGCGTGTGGCGCGAGGGAGCCGATGCCGATACCGTTAAGTTTGGCACGCGTCCCTATGCGCCGCCCGAGCAGTATGGTTTTGGCCAGACGAGCGTGCGCAGCGATGTCTATGCGCTCGGTGCCCTGCTGTTCTTTTGTCTGACGGGGGCCGATCCCAAGCCAGGTCGGAACATACGCGAGCAATGCGAGGCACGTGACGTCCCCGCCTCGCTTGCCGATGTTATTTGCATGGCGATGGCGCTCGATCCGGACAAGCGCTTTGCAAGCGCGAAGGCGCTAGGGCACGCTGCACGCGCATCGTATGCGTCGTCCGCGCCGAATGCTGCTTCCTTTCAAGAGCCTCCGGAGCGGCGAGCCGTGTGCCCTGCGCCCGTGCTCCCCACGGATCAGTCTCAGGGTGGATTGCCGTTGGTGCCTGAGCGCCCGAATTTACTCTCCCGCATTCCCGACACCGTTGGGCGCATTTGGAACGCATTCGTCTATCTTTCGCTACTTGTTTTCTTTGCCGGAAGCCATTTTGCCGTTTTTCATCCTACGGGCGCCAACCAAAACTACCCGATGTGGTTTCTCGCGATTGAGTATTTTATCTTCGTCGACGGTCTCGTAGTGCTCATCCATTTTGTGATGCTCGACAAACGCCGCCTTCGCCGGCGGTTTGAGCTACTCGATAGATACCGCGGTAAAAAGCTTGCAAAGCTCTGGCTCAAGGCTATGGGTGTGCTCTTGT
The DNA here is from genome assembly GCA_019414465.1 of Collinsella sp. Taxonomy (GTDB): domain Bacteria; phylum Actinomycetota; class Coriobacteriia; order Coriobacteriales; family Coriobacteriaceae; genus Collinsella. The sequence goes on along the minus strand of DXLY01000020.1, from coordinate 6,859 downwards.
TGGCAATGATTATCATTGTTGCCATTGCAAACGCGACTGGCGTCGTCGATACCTCCGTCGCGTAAAAGAAAAAGGGCCCCAATTGGGGCCCTTTGACGTTGATCTTAGATGCGGTTCATCTGGGTTGCAACCTTGTTGTACCAGTCCTGCCACGTGGGCGGGCAGTACTTTTTGGCGGCTGCCGGGGTAAGCGTGGAGCCATAGTTGGCGCCCAGGTAGGCAACGTGGGCAGAGACGCCCTCGCTCCAGCTACCAAAGCTCCGCCAGCCGCCGCCGCGGGCGCTCCAGCCCCAGGCGTTATAGGAGCCGGCACAATAGAGGCCCTTGCTGCTCTCGATGCAGGCGATGGCGGGAGACCAGCGAGGGTCAACACCGGTGTTCCAGGCTGCCACGGCAAAGTTGTAACCCTGGCCTGCCATGGGGGAGCCGGCGAGGTAGTTGTCGATGCGACTCGTCCACTCGTTGATAAACGAGTCGTAATCGGAGTTGCCGGTATTGGAGTTGTTCACCGTGGTGTCGATAGTGGTGTTGGCGTTATTGGCCTGGCTGTTGGAGTTGTTGCCGCTCACGCCCTCGCCCGAGAGCTTCTCGGCGGCAGCGGCCTTGTCGGCCTCGAGCTTGGCCAGCTCGGCGGCATTCTCCTGCTCGGCCTTTGCCTGGGCTTCGCTGCGAAGCTGCTGGGCCTGTGCCAGTGCGTCCTCGGCGGTTTTCTGCTCGGTCTCGAGTTGGGACTTGGCCTGCTCGAGCTCGGTCTTGTTCTGCTCGAGTTCGGTCTGCATCTTGTTGAGCTCTTCGATCTCGTCGACGCTCGAGCTCGTGATCTGGTTGGTGTACTTGCAGGTGGTGATGAACTCGCCCAGGCTCTGCGCGTTGACCAGGAAGCTCACGATGGGGTTGGTGCCCTTCTGGTACTTATACAGATCGCGCATGGCGGAGCTCGCCTTGGCCTGTTGATCGGGAAGTTCGGCTTCGATCTTCTCGATGCTTGCCTCGTTAGTGTCGATTTGCTTCTGCAGATCCTCGAGCTTGGTGCGGGCTTCGTTGTAGGCACTCGTGGCGGTTTCGATTTTCTGCTGGGCAGCGGAAAGCTGATCCTGCGTTGCCTGCGAGGCGGCATAGGCTGCGACGGGGGAGAGCATCGGCGCGGCCGTCAGTGTAACGGCAAGCGCGGCGCTCGTGATGATACGAGCCGGCTTCGACGCGATGAGCGCTGCGGTGCGATGGTTCGAATGCTGCATCCAGTCCCTCTGCAATCAATCGTAGGTTATAGTTCGAAAGGTATTCTACTACTGCTTTCGACCTCAACTTGAACCTTAAAGGTTCTAAAGGGTCAAGTTGAACTTGAGGCTTTGGCTTTGACCTGCAGTTATGATGAATTGTTGAGAAACCATAGAGTTCAACTTTAACGTTACAGAGCTCTGTTTGAGAGGAGTTTTGGGCTGTAAAAGCCATCTCAACGTGGGGTTTTATAACTACAGCGTGCCCTTCTGGCGAGCCTGCTCAATCTCTTCGAGGGCCTCGGCGGGGGTGAACGAACAGGTGCCGTCGCCGAGTTTGATTACCTGGATATCGTCGCCGGCGTAGACCTCTCCGCCCTTTAGTACCACGCCAAAAACGCCCTCGTGGGGAAAGATGCAGTCGCCGGCGAGATAGTAGATGGCACAGCGTGTGTGGCAGACCTCGCCGATTTGGCTGATTTCGACAAGCACCTCGCTGCCAAGCTTGAGCTGTGTGCCCAAGGGGAGCGAGAGCAGGTTGATGCCCCGGGTTGTGAAGTTCTCGCCAAAGTCGCCCTCGTGCACATCGAGCCCGCGCGCCTGCGCCGTCTGGATAGACTCTGCAGCTAAAAAGGAAACCTGGCGGTGCCAATGCCCGGCGTGCGCATCAGAGGCGAGGCCAAATTGCTCTATAACGGTGTCGTGCCCGTCGGCGACGGGCGACTTGCGCGTGCCCTTGTGTGCCGACGTGTTGATCGAGACAATGCGGGCGGGTCCGTTGTAGGCGTCGTTTGCCGTGCACAGGGGAGCGGTCGCTTTCGCACGTTCTGCCAGCTCGCGCCTCGCGGCATTGAGGATGGGATTATCGGTCGGATGGTCTTGGGGCACGTGTGCGCCTTTCGCTCGAAGATGTCAATACGATGAATCCTACAACAATGGTAGGTTCATTGCCCATTGTCATACAACGGTGAGCGCCGTCTTCGTGCTGGACGATTACGTCGATTGCCATAGATACGGTGGAGCTTTGGGCGCCGGCGGTTTGGCACGCTAGAATAAATCAGTTGCGCAAAGACCGCCCGTTGTGTGGGCAGTTCATGATAGGAAGTTTCCATGGCATTGCAGTTTACAGAGCGCGAGTTTATTCCCGTGCTGCTCGGTGGCGACATCAACGCCTATTCGGTGGCGCGCGCCTTCTACGAGGAGTACCAGGTCAAGAGCCTGGTCTTTGGCAAGTACCAGACGGGTCCCGCGTACCGCAGCCAGATTATCGACTACACGCCCAACGTGGATATCGATACCATGCCCGTGATGCTCAGGACCGTCAACGGCATTGCCCAAGCGCATGCCGATAAGACGATTGTTCTTGTGGGCTGTGGCGATAACTATGTTGCCCTCGTGGCTCAGGCCAAGGATGCCCATGAGTTGGCGGATAACATCGTCGCGCCTTACGCTCCCTACAGCATGCTTGAGCAGTGTCAGAAGAAGGAGATCTTCTACGAGCTGTGCGAGAAGCATGGCGTGCCCTATCCGCATACCTTTACCTTCACCATGGCGATGCTGAACGCCCAAGGCGAGGCACCTGCCGAAGTGCTCGACCAGATCGATTTTCCTTACCCGATGATTCTGAAGCCTTCTGACGGCATCATGTGGTGGCAGCACGAGTTCGAGGGCCAGAAAAAGGCCTATGAGATTGCCGACCGTGCCGAGCTGGAACAGGTCATTCGCGACTCGTATGCCAGCGGCTACACCGACGACCTGATCTTGCAGGATCGCGTGCCCGGCAATGACGAGTACATGCGCGTGCTCACCAGTTATTCCGACCGCAACGGCAAGGTGCGCATGATGTGCCTGGGTCACGTGCTGCTCGAGGAGCATCAGCCTCACGGTGTCGGCAACCACGCCTGTATCATCACCGAGCCCAATGACGAGCTCATGGGCGGCGTGCGCAAGTTGCTCGAGGACCTTCACTTTGTGGGTTATTCCAACTTTGACGTTAAGTACGACGAACGCGACGGCTCGTTTAAGTTCTTCGATTTCAACACGCGCCAAGGTCGCAGCAACTACTACGTCACTAACAGCGGCTTTAACGTTGCCAAGTATGTGGTGGACGAGTATGTGTTCAACCGCCCGTTTGAGCCGGAGTTTGTGACGGCGCAGGACGAGGCGCTGTGGATGGTCGTTCCCATGGGCGTCGTCGACAAGTACGTCAAGGATCCCGAGCTGCGCGCTAAGGTGCATCGCCTGGACAAGGAAGGCAAGGGCGCCGACCCTTCGTTTATGAAGGGCGACTTTGTCTTTAACCGCTGGCTGCGCATGTGGCACACCAAGCTGCGCCACTTTAAGCTGTTCAAGACGTATTACAAGTAGATGAGTGCGGCGCCCGTCCGGTTTACATCGGGCGGGCGCGGGTATGATACGCGCAATTGCGCAAGCGTCACCAAGGAGGCGGCGATGGAAAAGCTGGGAGTTATCGGCGGCATGGGCGCCGAGGCCACGTCGTATTACTACGACCAGGTGGTGCGCCATACGGCTGCTGCCTGCGATCAGGAACATATCGACATGGTGGTGCTCTCCAAGTCGACCATGCCCGACCGCACGCTTGCCATTAAGACCGGCGAGCATGCCAAGCTGCTGGCGACCATGAAAGAGTGTGCCCAGGCACTCGAGTCGCTGGGCTGTGCGCACATTGCCATTCCCTGCAACACGTCGCACTACTTCTACGACCAGATCCAGTCGTTTACGAAGGTGCCGATTATCCACATGCCGCGTGAGTCGGTGCGCTATGCCCTTGCGGGTGCGGTGATGGGGGAGTGCGAGTTCGACCCCAACCTGAGTATGCCGGCCGAGCCGGTGCACAAGATTGGCATTATGGGCACCGACGGAACCGTGGGCGCGGGCGTCTACGGCCGCGAATGCGAGGCTGCGGGTGTTGAGGTCGTCTATCCCAGCGAGAAACGTCAGAACGATGTGATGTCGCTTATCTACGATGATGTGAAAGCCGGACGTGAGCCCGATATGGATAAGTTCGACCGCGTGATGTGGGAGTTCGCCCGTAGCGGCTGCGACCGTGTCATTCTGGCCTGCACCGAGCTATCGGTGCTGCAGAAGTATCGAGAGATGCCCGAGATCACCCTCGATGCCATGGATGTCCTGGTGCGCGAATCCATCATCCGCAGCGGCGCCCCCTACCGCCTCTAGCTTCCGACCTGTCAAAAAGGGACAGGTTATTTTTGGTAGGTTTTATCTGATGAAACAGTAAAGGCCTCGGCTCGTTTGGTGCGAGCCGAGGCCTTTTGCGTTGGGCGGTTGCTGCCGGTGGCGAACTAGAACAGGAAGCCGATGGCGATGAGGGCGATGCTGACGATGAGCACGGCGATGTCCAGGCCTTTGATGGAGTAGCGCTTGTACGAGCTGGCGCGTGTACGCAGATAGAAGCCGCGCTGTTCTGCCGCCAAGGCTGTGGCATCGGTCTTGCCCACGCTCGAGATGAGCAGTGGCACGCACAGTGGCAGCATGAGCTTAAGCTTCTTGATGGGGTTCTTGGTGTCGTACTCGACGCCGCGTGCGGTCTGCGCTTCCATGATGGCGTTCATCTCCTGACCAAACACCGGCACAAAGCGTAGCGCCGTGGTAAAGGTGAAGGCATAGCGATACGGCACGTGCAGCACCTCGACGCAGGCGTTGGCAAGGTCGTTGAGCTTGGTCACTATGAGCATGAGGATGAGCGGTAACGCCACACCCAGCAGGCGCAGACAGGCCTTCGATCCTGTGATGAGGCCCGTGTCGGTGATAAAGCCCCACACAACGTTGCCATCGCGCATAAAGGCCAGCTGGAGCACCAGCATGATAAGCGCGAGCGGAATCAGCAACTTGAGCAGCGAGAACAGACGGTCGACGACACCGGCATAGGCACCCAGCGCAAGGG
>DXLY01000020.1:0-1707 GCA_019414465.1 Collinsella sp. | reverse complement strand
GCGCAAGGGTGAGCGCCAAAAAGCCCAGCAGCGCCACGTAGGTGTCGGACAAGAAGATGCCGACGATGATGGCGGCGGCGAGGCCCAGTTTGACGACGGGGTTCAGGCGATGCAGTAGCGTATCGCCCGGCATGTAGTCGATGACGTTAACCACGGCGGACCATCTCCTTGGTAATTCGAACGACATCGGTGACCTCGCTCACCTGCGCAAAAGCGGGCGAGACGGAAGATGCCAGACGGCGCGAGAGTTCAATAACCTGGGGAGGCTCCACGTAGGCACGCCGCATGAGATCGATGTTCGAGAATAGCTCGTGCGTGCGGCCGCGGCCGAGGATGCGACCGTCGGCCATTACTACGATACGCTCGGCAAAATCCGAGACGACTTCCATATCGTGGCAGACCATAATCACGGCGCAACCGCGCTCGGCCATGGTGCGCACTGTTTCCATGACGGTCATGCACTCGCGGTAATCAAGGCCGCTCGTGGGCTCGTCGAGCACGACGATCTTGGGCTCAACCACTACGACGGAGGCAAGCGCCACCATTTGTCGCTGGCCGCGCGAAAGCGAGAAAGGTGCCTCATCGGCAGGCAGGCCAAAGCGGTCGATAACAAGTTGAGCACGACGCAGAGCCTCGGCACGGTCGATGCCGGCAAGCTCCAGGCCAAAAGCGACCTCGTCGAGTACGGTATCCTTGCAGATCTGGCGGTCGGGGTTTTGGAAGAGGGTTGCGACTTCGCGGGCGATGCGGCTCGTGGGAACGGCTGCGGTGTCCAGCCCCGTAACGCGCACGCTGCCCGAGGCGGGCTTAAGCAGGCCTGTGAGCAGCTTGGTGAGCGTGGTCTTGCCGGCACCGTTCTGGCCGACGATGCCCACGAGCTCGCCGGGATAGAGGGTCAGGTTGAGGTCGTGTACGGCGGCGCCGCCATTGGGATAGGCAAACTCAACGTGATCGAAGGTGAGCACGGGCTCGGCGTCCTTGGCGTGCGGGCGCAACGACGGTGCATGCGGGGAGCCGGCGGGCGCCTGGGCTTCGCTGGCCGCGTGTGCGGGGTCGACAATGCCCGAAATCAGGCGCTCGGCCTCATCGACATCCAAGCAAGGGGTACCGCTTACCAGGCCATCGGCCTCGAGGCTATTGAAGATACGCGTGACGCGAGGGCAGTCGACGCCGATGGCACGGAGCTCGTCGGTATGCGCGAAGACCTCGTGTGGTTCGCCCTGCAGCGCGATTTCGCCATGGTTGAGCACGAGCACGCGGTTGCAGTACTCCGAGAGCAGGGCGACCTTTTGCTCAACGACGACGATGGTGATTCCAAGTGCGCGGTTTGCCTCACGCAGCGTCTCGAAGACCAGCGTGGAGCTGGCAGGGTCGAGTGCCGCGGTGGGCTCGTCGAGAACCAAGACGCGCGGACGCATAGCGAGAATGGCGGCGATGGCTACCTTTTGCTTCTGTCCGCCCGAGAGGGTGGCAATCTCGCGGTCGCGCAGGTCGCTGATGCCGACGGTCTCGAGCGTTTCGCTCACGCGCTGCTCGATCTGGTCATGGGGGACGCCAAAGTTCTCGAGGCCAAAGAGCATCTCGTCCTCGACGACCGAGGCGACCATTTGCGTGTCGATATCCTGCAGCACGCTGCCGACGATCTGCGATACATCGGTGAGCGAGACCTCGCAGGTGTCGTGGCCGTCAACTAACACGGAGCCATAA
>DXLY01000002.1:11747-61939 GCA_019414465.1 Collinsella sp. | reverse complement strand
GCGGGCGATACTTTCGGTACAACGATTCCATGGGTGCTCCCCCGGGTATACTGAGACTTGTTGCCGCGACGGCCATGCGGTCGCACGGCATACTGCATTCATAATAACCCGTACGGCGAGCCCGCCGCGATAGGAGTCCAAAGAGCATGGCAGACGCAGAGAGCAACCTCGTTCCCTCCGAAGCAGCCGACCAGGTCGAGGTCGCGCTCGAGGCGCAGGCAGCAGCCGACGACGGCATCCTGTACCTCAACGAGTATCAGTACGAAAACGACCTCGTCACCGACTTTGCGCGCCTGGTCGCCTCGCCCAGGCGCCGTGGCTCCCTGTACGTCGCCGCCGCGATTGCCGCGCTCATCGGCATCGGCATGCTGGTGGCCGGCGGCAGCTGGATCAAGTTCGGCGTCGTGCTGATCGTGTTCGGCGCCTTTTTGGCCTGGTGGAGCAAGAACCTGCACCACACGCTCGCCCGCGACTTTATCGATGCCGTCGAGGCCGACGAGTCCATGGGCGGCCGCTACCGCCGCGTCGCCGCCAACGAGGACGGCCTGATGGTCTGGGGCAAGAGCGGCAAGTCGCAGTTCTTCCCGTTTGAGAAGCTCGACCACGTGCTCGACGGCGAGCGCATCTTTGTGGCTATGTTCGCCGACCAGGGCGTGACGATCCCCAAGGACACCTTTGTTCGCGGCGATGCCGAGCAGTTTGGCCCCTTCCTCAAGGCGCGCATCAACAAAAAACTCCGCATCGAGACCAAACGCAAGAAGATGAAGGCCGAGAAGGCCGCCGCCGAGGCCAAGCAGGGCGACAAGCCCCAGGAGACCAAAGGCAAGCAGCGCAAGCAGAAGAAGAACAAGAAGAAGCGCTAAGACCAAACCAGACAGACAGCCTCGCATCCCGCTATCCTCCCCATGCACCCGAGCGTGCTACACTAGCAGCATCTATGCCACCGCGAATGGCTCGGCCCCACGCCCGCCGCTCGCAAACGAACTTTAAACGCACGAGGGTTGGCCATGCCGCTTTTCTCGCAACATACCGCCCGGTTCTCGCCGGACGTTCCTTTGGAGGGCACCAGCTCTCGCGAGCTGCTCAAGCGGTACCAGCCGCTCGAGACACTTGCGACCGGCGGTTTTGGCTCCATCGAGATTTGCCGCGACACGCACCTGCGCCGCCGCGTCGCCATTAAGCGCATCCCCCTTATCAACGGCGCCGGCATGCCCGCCAGCGACATCATGGATGTCCTGCGCGAGGCGCACACTGCCGCCATGCTTCAACATCCCAATATCGTGCAGGTCATCGACTTTACGCACGACACCGCCTATGCCTACCTGGTCATGGAGTATGTCGACGGCATGTCGTTGGCCGAGTTTTTGCATCGCGTGGACGGCCACTCGCTCACCTTTGACGAGGCCGCGGCCATTGCCGATGCCCTGGGCCAGGCGCTCACCTTCGCCCACAGCAATGGCGTACTCCACCTGGACATTAAGCCCGCCAACGTGCTCATCGACCACTCGGGCAATGTAAAGCTCACCGACTTTGGCATGGCGCGACTGTCGTCCGCCGGTGGCTTTGGCGGCTCGCGCGGCGGCACCATCGGCTACATGCCGCCCGAGCAGCTCGACATCGAGACCGGCACGGTCGACGAACGCGCCGATGTCTTTGCCCTTGCCTGCGTTATCTATGAGGGCTTGTGCGGCAGCGCTCCCTTTATGGCGGCCACGCCCGCCGACTCGCTCGACCGCATCATCGGCGGCGCCACCTATCCCAGCGAGCTGATACCACACTTTCCCCCGGGAGCCGAGGCCGCGCTCATGAGCGCGCTCTCCCCCATGCCGCAGGACCGCCCCAACAGCATCGAGGCATTTTGCGACCAGATCCTTGCCGGTCTGGGCAGCGTGCGCGAGGGCCGTCGCAGTCTGGAGCAAATGGTTGGCGAGCTTTCGGATGACGAGCAGGAGCTCGACGATATCGAGCCGTCGTACTACGAGGACGACGCCATCGAGGTCGACCCCGCGCTCGGCTGGGCGGGCACGCGCTGGAGCCATGCGCGCGACTACACCATGCACGCTATCTCGGCGCTAACGTGCGGCGCCTTTAGCTTTTTGCTGATGCAAACGGCCGGGGTCGCGGCGCTTCCCGGCCTGGTCATTGCGGCTATCGCGATCGGAGCGGCGGCTGGCCTGGCCCCCCAGATCGGCTCGGCCATCTCGGCTGTGGGCTTTTTGGTGCTCATGGCCAACGCCACCATGCAGGCGCAGGGCATCCTGTCGATGTTGCCCGTCGCGGTGATCTTTGCCGCCGCCATGTCCGGTTGGTGGATCGCCTGGGGTCGCACCGAGGCTGCCGCGAGCGCCGCGCTCACCTGTGCACTCGCGCTTGGCTGTCTGACTGGCAATACCTTCCTGGCAGCTGGGGTCGCCGCCGGCGTCGCGTCATTTTGGCTCGGCCCGGCAAGCGCCGCCGCGGCAACGGGCATGGGCGTGCTTTTTGCCCGTCTGGCGACGGTCGCGCTTTCAGCCGGAGGCGTGCTGGGGCTCGGTAACGTTGCCGCAGCGCTGGAAGACCCGCTCCTTTGGGCTGCCTTTGTGCTGGTCGCGACAACTGCCGCAGCGTCATCTGCGCTGCTCAATGCCCATGCCAAGCGTGCCGACCAGGGTTCAAACCTTGCCGCAATCGCCGCTATCGCCGTCACCGGCATCGGCTGCGCAGCGGCATCCTGTCTTGCACACCATATGGAAATTGCCAGCCTTGCAGCCGCGGTCGCCGCCAAGGCGGCGGTTGCGGGAACCCTATCCTCTATAATCGTTGGGATATGCCTATATTTGCTCGGATACCAAAGAACCTATACGGAGAGTGATCTTTCGTGAACTTCCTGAACATCTTCGAGGACCACGTGGCCGGCATCTTCGGTGCCACCCGTGCCCCGTTCTCCTTTAAGAAGCTTGCCAAGCAGGCCGCTCGCGACATGGAGGATCAGACTCTGGTGATCAACGGCGTCAACACGGCGCCGGCACTCTATACCATCCTGATCGCCGCCGACGACGATCCCATGCTCGCCCCGTTCTACCCCGAGCTTTCGCGCGAGGTCCGCGAGTTTGTGAAAGCGCAGGCCGAAAAGCGCCGCTATGTCTTTGTCGGCGAGCCCCTCGTGCGCTTTATGATCGATCCGCAGCTGCGCGCCGGCAAGTTCTCGGTCTTTGCCGAGAACGTCGATGCCCCCACGCTCGGCCGCCTGTACGAAGAAGAGCGCGCCTATCAAAACGGCCTGGGCCAGAACAACTCCGCGGCAAGCCGTGCCGCCAGCGCCCCGCGCGCCGGCCAGCAGCAGTTTGCTGCCCCGCAGCAGCAGCGCCCCGCTGCCATGCCCCAGCAGCAGCCGACGCCTCGCGCCGCCGCTCCCGACCCGCTTGCCGTGGCAGACCCCTTCGCGCCTAGCGTCCCCGACCCCGCCGCCGCACCCATCCCGGTGCCGCAGACCGTCTCGCGCGACGCGCTTGCCGGCATGGGCGGAGCCGCCGCGACCGGTGCCGCCGTGGGCCTAGGCGCCGCAGCCGGCATCGCCTCCAACATGGCGAGCACTCGCGCCCCGCAGCGCCCGCTCGCCCAGCTCGTCGACGTCGTGAGCGGCGAGAGCCATAGCATCACCTCCGCACAGGTGACCATCGGTCGCGAGCGCTCAGTTTCCGACATTGCCCTGCGCGACCCCAACGTGTCGCGCCGCCACGCCCAGCTCACCTTTACGGGCTCGGATTGGTCGATCGAGGACCTCAATTCCACCAACGGCACACTCGTCAACAACCGCCGCATTACGCGCTGCCCGCTGCGCAACGGCGATCTGCTGACGTTTGGCCTGAGCACCTTTGAATTTAGGGGATAGTCGCTTATGAACATCGATATCGTCCTTTTTGCAGGCCGCATCGTCCTGGTCGCCCTGCTCTATATCTTCCTGTTCGCCGTCATGAAGACCGGCGTGGGGCTTGTGCGCGGACAGCGCCGCGACTCGGCTATCTGGACGATCGATGTGGACAAGGGTCCGCGCGGTATCCGCGGCATCCACGTAGACATGCTCGGCCCCGTCATCGTCGGTCGCTCGCCGTCTTCGGACATCTGCATCAACGAACCATTCGTCTCGGCCTCGCATGCGCGCTTTTCGCTGCAGGGCCCGGCGCTCATCATCGAGGACCTCAACTCGCTTAACGGCACGCTCGTCAACGGCCGCCAGCTTGTGGAGCCCGCAACGCTGCGCGAGGGCGACGAAGTCCAGATTGGCGATGTGGTCATGAAGGTGAACCGTCGATGATCGACGAGGAGAACAAGTCCGCGACTATGACCGAGGCACCGGCTGCCGCCACAGCTGCGCCGGCCCACGCCGCTCCGGCGGGCTCCGCACCCGTGGAACCCGAGGACACCGTGTTCTCCCTGCCTCTTTCGCATGTAACGCATGATATTTCGGATCTCGCCGATAACGAGGACGAAGAGGATGCCGTAGCGGCGCCCATCGGCGCACATGCTGCGGACCAGCCCACAGCGCCCGAAGCAACCTCGGCGCCGGCTCACTTTGCAGAGCCCGTCGCCGCGGCAATCAACGAGAGCGCTGCGGTGTTTGCGGCACCCGAGCCCGCCGCGCCGGCGTTTCCCATAGCCCCGGCATCCGAGGTTGCGCCCGCGTCTACGCCGGCGCCCGAGCCTATAGACGTCAGCCCGCAAGACGACGAGTCGTCCGCCTGCGCGTCCGAAGAGCCCGGCTCCCCGGACACCGACGATTCCGAATCAAACGCCGAGACCGACACCGTCTCTCCCGGTGACACAGCCGAGATCGACGTTGCCGCCGTTGAGGCCAAGCTCAAAGACCCCGGCTCGACCATGAGCTTTGAGCCCCTGACCGAGGAGCGCATCGAGACCGACTCGACCTATGATGCCGGCACCACCACGCAACTCATGTGGGGCGCCCGCTCCGACGTTGGCTGTGTGCGCCCGCACAATGAGGATTCCTACCTGGTGCAGTCGCCGCTCTTTTGCGTATGCGACGGCATGGGTGGTCACGCCGCCGGCGAGGTAGCCTCTTCCATCGCCGTCGAGACTATTGCCAAGACGGCCCCGCAGTCCGCCGACGCAGCACGCCTGGCCGCAGCCGTCGAGGCAGCCAACGCCGCCGTAATCGAGGCGGCCCTGAACGGCCTGGGCAAGCCTGGCATGGGCTGCACAGCCACTTGCGCCTATATCGAAAACGACACGCTCGCCATCGCCCACGTGGGTGACTCTCGCGCCTACCTCCTCCACGATGGCACGCTCATCCGCGTGACCCGCGACCACTCCTACGTGGAGGAGCTCGTGGACGCCGGCGAGATTACGGCAGACGAGGCTCGCGTCCACCCCAACCGCTCGGTCATCACCCGTGCGCTGGGCTCGGACCCCGCCATGTATGCCGACCACTTCACTCTGCATATCGAGGAAGGCGACCGCCTGATCCTGTGCTCCGACGGCCTTTCGAGCATGATTCCCGATAGCGATATCGAGAACATCGCCACGCAGTCCTCAACCGCGCAAATCTGCGTCGACAATCTAGTGGACGCGGCGCTTGCCGCCGGCGGCCACGACAACGTGACCGTAGTAGTCGTTGACCTGGTTGACGATGGCGTTATGCGCGAGGCGCAGCGCGTGCGTCGCCGCAACATTACTATCGCCGCCATCCTGGCCCTCGTCTTTGTGCTGGCAGCTGGCATCTGGGCCTACACGGGTGTCACCGGCTCGTACTACCTGGGTACCTACCAGGGCAATGTCGCCGTCTGGCGCGGCCTGCCCGGCAAGCCGCTCGGACTCAAGCTCCACTGGCTCGAGAGCGAAACCAGCATTAAGCTGTCCGACCTGCCCGAAGACACGCAAAACCGCCTCAAGGCGGGCATTCCGCAAACAAGTGTCGACGATGCGCAGGACACGATATCCAAGTACCGCCACCAGATCGATGAAGAGCAGACCCGCCAGGTGATCGACGCGCAAACGATTCGCGACAACACCAATCAGGGATCGACCTCCGAATCAGATTCCGAGAAAACCGCCGAACAGTCCGCCGAGGCCGAAGCCTCCGATAAGAATTAGAAAGGGAGTGCCGCTTATGAGTCGCCGCAACACCGAGCTGCTCTTGCTCATCGCCTCGGCGTTCCCCGTCATCCTGCTGTATGCGATGTACGTGCTCACCGCGGGCGCTGCCATCTCCTTTGAGACGCTCGCCGTACCGATCGGCCTCTTTGCCGCCTTTGCCGCGGCCCACATTGCCGTGCGCATCTTGGCGCCCGGTGCCGACCCCGCCATCCTGCCCATTGTCTTTGTGCTTTCGGGCATCGGTATCACGTTCGTGACGCGTCTCGCACCCGCTCTCGCGATCTCACAGCTCATCATCCTGTTTGTCTCGGTGGCCCTGATGGTGGGAACGCTCGCACTGGTCAAAAACCTCGACGTGGTCATGCGCTACAAGTACACCTTTGGCATTATCGGCATCATCCTGCTGATGCTGCCCATCTTTATCGGCACCACGATCTCGGGCTCCAAGCTGTGGATTCGCATCGCGGGCTTTACCATCCAGCCTGGCGAGTTCGCCAAGGTCTTTATCGTGCTGTTCCTGGCCGGGTACCTGGCCGAGAACCGCGAGCTGCTCTCCATCTCCAACCGCAAGATCCTGGGCTTTAAGATCCCTCGCCTGCGACTGCTGCTGCCGCTGTTTGCCGTGTGGGGTGTGTGCCTGCTCGTCGTCGTCTTCGAACGCGACCTGGGTTCGGCCGTGCTGTTCTACACTATCTTCTTGCTGATGCTCTACGTTGCCACGGGGCGCTTTTCGTATGTCGTTATCGGCCTTGCGCTCTTGGCCGTCGGCGCCGTGGGCGCCTACAAGTTCCTGTCGCACGTTCAGGTGCGCTTCCAAGTTTGGGTCGATCCGTTTAAGGACGCCCAGGGCCAGGGCTACCAGATCGTCCAGTCGCTCTTCTCGCTTGCCGATGGCGGTCTGGTCGGTGTTGGTATCGGCAACGGCATGGCCAACAACATCCCTGTCGTCGAGTCCGACTTTATCTTCTCTGCCATCGGCGAGGAGATGGGCCTTTTGGGCGGCGGCGCCGTGCTCATCCTGTTTATGCTCTTTGCCGTGCGTGGCCTCACCACGGCTGCCCGCGCTAAATCCGACCTCGCCGCCTTTAGCGCCACGGGCCTTACGGCCGCCATCAGCTTCCAGGCCTTTTTGATCGTGGGCGGCGTTACCCGCCTGATCCCGCTGACCGGCGTCACCCTGCCCTTTATGAGCCAGGGCGGTTCCTCGCTGCTGGCAAGCTTTATCATCGTCGCGCTCCTGCTGCGCGCCGGTGACGAAGCGACCGGACGCGAGGCCGAGCTTACCGGCACCGGCACCATGACCGCCATCACCGATGATCAGGTCGCATCCGCCGCCGCCCCGACGGGCACGCGCCTTGCCACCTCGTCTTCCTACGGCAGCGGCAGCCATTCCGTCGGCTCGCGCATGCGCCGTCGCCTGCTCGACACGCCTGAATCCGGTGTGCTCGGCCGCGTTGCGCTCGCCAACCGTCTAACCCGTGCGGTGCTCGCCTTTACGGCGCTGTTCGCCATCCTTATCGGCAACCTCACCTATGTCCAGGTCATCAAGGCCAAGGACTATCAGGATATGCCGACCAACAACCACACTATCGCCCGCTCCAAGTACATCCAGCGCGGTTCCATCATCACGTCCGACGGCGTGACGCTGGCCGAGTCGCTGCAGCAGGAGGACGGCACCTACGTACGCTCCTACCCCAACGGCAACCTGGCAGCGCACGTGGTTGGCTACGTGAGCCAGCAGTATGGCACCACCGCCATCGAGAGTGTCATGAACGACACGCTCACCGGCTCTAAGGATTACTCCAGCTGGAACAACGCCATCGCGTCGCTCGCGGGCCAGACCCAGCCGGGCAACACCGCCAAGCTCACCATCGACTCGCGTATCCAGACGGCGGCCGAGCAGGCGCTCAAGGGCTTTAAGGGCGCTGTAGTGGTCATCGACCCGCGTACCGGTGCGGTGCTCGCATGCGCCAGCTCGCCCACCTATGACAACACCAACATCGACGCCCTGCTGCAGGCGGGCGGCGGCGAGGACGGCTCCATGTACAATCGCGCCATGGACGCGCTGTACACGCCGGGCTCCACGTTTAAGGTCGTTACGCTTTCCGCGGCACTCGAGACCGGCACCGCCAGCCTTACCAGCACCTACCAGGCGCCCGGCTCCATGGACATCGGCAACGCGCCGGTCACCAACTATGCCAACGAGAGCTACGGCACCATCAGCCTGCAGCAGGCCTTTGCCGTGTCTTCCAACGTCGTCTTTGGCCAGGTGGCAAACGAAGTTGGCGCAAACACGCTCGTGCAGTTTGCCAACGCCTTTGGCTACGGCCAAAAGCTCGGCCAGGACCTGACCTCCGCGGCCTCCATCATGGCCGACCCGTCGCTCATGACCGAGTGGGAGACCGCCTGGGCCGGCGCCGGCCAGCCTGTCGGCATGGACCACACGCCCGGGCCGCAGACCACCGTCATGCAAAACGCCGTGATTGCCGCCGCCATCGCTAACAGTGGCGTGGTCATGGACCCGTACTTTGTAGCCCAGGTACTCGCCCCGGACGGAACTGTGGTCAAGACCACGCAGTCCCGCTCGCTGGGTCAGGCCGTCAGCTCCGCCACGGCCGACCAGGTCAAGCAGGCCATGCTCGCCGTCGTCCAGTCCGGTACCGGCACCGATGCCCAGGTCCCCGGCGTCAAGGTCGCCGGCAAGACCGGCTCGGCCGAGACCGGCGGCACCAACGTCAACTCGATGTTCGTTGGCTTTGCACCTTACGATTCACCCACGGTCGCCATCTCGGTGGCCTTGGAGGATTACGACAAACACGACGTCAAGGCGGCCAAGATTGCCGGCATCGTCCTGACCGCGGCGCTCGCCGCACAGGGAGCGTGATGCCCATGATCGAATCGGACACCCGAGGCGCGCCGCGGCCGAAGAGTTAGCGGCAACGCGCCACACGGCCCCAGCGGCCACATCGTAGGTACTACACACATCGTTGAGCGAATAGTTATGTTAGGAGCAGGAATGGAACAGAGGGTCCTCGGGGGAAGATACCTCCTCAAGGATAAGGTGGGGACAGGCGGCATGGCGACCGTCTACCGTGCACAGGACCAGGTCCTCGACCGCACGGTTGCCGTCAAGATCATGCTGCCGCAGTATGCTGGCGACGCAACCTTCGCCGCACGCTTTAAGCAGGAGGCCCAGGCAGCAGCCGGTCTCTCCTCCCCCTATATCGTGGGCGTCTACGATTGGGGCAAGGACGGCGACACCTATTACATCGTCATGGAGTACCTGCGCGGTACCGACCTTAAGAGCGGCATCAAGAGCCACGGCGCCCTCGACCCCAAGAAGGTCGCCCAGATCGGCTCGCAGATCAGCTCCGCGCTTTCGGTCGCTCACAAGCATGAGATCATCCACCGCGACATTAAGCCGCAGAACATCATGGTGCTGCCCGACGGCAACATCAAGGTGATGGACTTTGGCATCGCGCGCGCCAAGAACAGCCACCTCACGCAAGACAACAACGTGCTGGGAACCGCCCACTACGTCAGCCCCGAGCAGACCCGTGGTCAGGACCTCGGCCCCACCTCGGATATCTACTCGCTGGGCGTCGTGATGTATGAGTGCGCCACCGGCCGTGTTCCCTTTGACGGTGACGACGCTATCTCGGTCGCACTCAAGCAGGTCAACGAGCTGCCTATTCCACCGAGCCAGATCAACTCCGGTGTTGACGCCGACCTTGAGCGCATCATCCTCAAGTGCATGGAGAAAGACCCGGCAAACCGCTTCCAGACCGCCGACGAGCTGCGTCAGGTGCTCAACAGCTACCTGTCCGGTCGTGCCGTCAACATCTCGGAGCCCACGCGCATCATCGGTGCCCCCGGTGAGCTGGGCGCCACCAAGACTCGCGAGCTTTCCGATCAGACGCGCGCCATGGTGCGTCCCGTCTCGGGCGTGAGCGGCCAGAATACCGCCCGTAGCTCGGTTTCGGGCTCCACCGGCTCCTACGAGGTCGAAAAGCCCAAATCCAACAAGAACAAGATCATCGCCGCCGTGGTGGCAGCTGTTGCCGTCATCGGCATCGTGGTGGCCTTTGCCACAGGGCTCTTTGGCGGCGAGCAGGTCCCCGTGCCCGACGTGCTGGGCAAGGACCAGCAGACTGCCGTCGAGCTGATCAAGGAAGCCGGCCTCGAGGTCGGCACCATCGACCAAAGCTACAACGACGATGTCGACGAGGGCAAGGTCGCCGAGCAAACGCCCAACGGCCACACCAAGAAGGCCAAGGGCACCAAGGTGAACCTGGTGATCTCCAAGGGCCCCAAGCCCTCCGAGAAGGTTGAGGTTCCCCAGCTTGTCGGCCTGACCAAGGACCAGGCAGAAGCCGCGCTGGCAAGCGTTGGCCTGAAGGGCAACGCCTCCGAGGAGGCCAACGAGGCCGATGAGGGCCAGGTCTTTGAGCAGGGCACTGTTGCCGGCAAGGAGGTCGAGAAGGGCACAACCATCTCGTACAAGGTCTCCAGCGGCCCGGATACCACGTCCGTCCCCGACCTGACCGACATGACCGAGGCCCAGGCGCGCAACGCCCTCGATATGGCGGGCTTTGGCGTCGACGTGAGCTACCAGGAGAACGACTCCGTTACCGAGGGCACCGTGATCAGCTGGAACCCCAGCGGTAAGCAGAAGCCCGGCGCCACGATTACCGTCGTCATTGCCAAGAAGTCCGGCAAGGCCAGCGTTCCGGGCAACCTGTACGGCAAGAGCATCTCTGCCGCCGTCACCGCGCTCAACAACGCCGGCTTCTACAACATCGCGTTCTGCGATCAGAACGGCAACCCCGTGAGTGGCAACGAAAACGCCACCGTTACGGGCGTCTCCCCCACCGGCAAGCAGTCCACCGACAGCACGATTACGCTGACGGTTGCACTTTCTGGCTCGGGTTCGGGTTCAGGCACGAGCACGGGCGACGATTCCGGTACGACCAACTAGTCGCAACCCAACCGCTCATTACGGCTCTCGCCGCAAACATATTCGCTCACAGGCGCCCGCTTGCTCCCCCAGCAAGCGGGCGCTTCATTTTTGACATGGCATGAACCAGAAGAGCCCGGCACCGTAGCGATACCGGGCTCGATATTCCTCTGGTGCCCCCGGGCGGATTCGAAAACTCCCCCCGCGGGGAAATTGGTGACGCGGGTGTCGACGGCTCGAATCCTGCCCTTAGACCAGAAGAGCCCGGCACCGTAGCGGTACCGGGCTCGATATTCCTCTGGTGCCCCCGGGCGGATTCGAACCGTCGACACCCGCTTTAGGAGAGCGGTGCTCTATCCCCTGAGCTACGGAGGCATGTTGTACTAGTGTAGCAGATTTACTGCATCGCAATACGTCGCATGACTAGACTTCGAAGTTGCGGTGGAATAGTTCCTGTCTGAAGCATCTAAAGCCGTATTTAGGAACTATTTCACCGCAACTTATGAGGAGCTAGTTACCTTTGTGGAAGAGGTTTTTGATAACGGAGGGGATGCTCTTGGCGCCCTTGGCCGTCACATCGATAAAGTCGGGCGAACGCACGAGCTTATCCTCGTCGACGTACTTGCGGACAGCACGAAGCGTCTCTTTGTCGTCGCGCGTCGAAAACGTAAAGTGACCGTTGTCCTTGGTGAAGATGGCAAAACGCGTGATCTTCTTGGTGCCGCGTAAAACCTCGGCGGCAATATAGTCGACCTCATCCCACGGGATTTGAATATAATCCTCGGGATTGCGCTCGTTGTAATACTCGAACGCCTTATTGCCCACCATCACGTTGCCGTGGCTGGTAAGCCCCATCAGGCAGGTTGCCGGCGTTGCCAGATCGACCGTGCTGTTCTGAGATTGCGCCATGCGCGCCTCGCCCTCCAAATAAAACAATCGGACCGCATCCAGTGTACCCACCGGGTGCGGTCCGTTTCAATGGCTCAAAAGCCCTTGCCTAGCAACTCTCGGTCTTAAGCCGAAGCGTGCTTACATGAAGCCGCAGACGCGACCGATGATGCCGACGGCGAAGAGAGCCAGGATGATGACGATCGGGCTGACCTTCTTCTTGAGGAGCTTGCAGACCAGCAGGGTCAGGCACACGGCGGCAAGGCCGGGGATGAGCTGATCGAGGTTGGCCTGAAGCGTGGTGACCTTCACCTGATCAAGGGCGTTAGCACCGATGGAGTTATACATCGTCAGCGCTTCCTTGATACCCTCGGAACCGGAGGGCAGGCTAGCCCAGTCGATAAAGGCGCCAGCAGACTGCGTGACCCTGGAGACGACCGGGGTGAAGGAGATGGACACCCAGCGCTCGACCAGGGCGCCGATGATGAACATACCCAGGATGGAAGCACCCTCGGTGACCTTGCCCATCAGACCGCCGGAGAGGTCCTTGGCGATGGAGGAGCCGACCTTGTAGCCAAACTCCTGCGTGTACCACAGGAAGGCGTAACGGATGATGTTCCACGCGAAGAAGAACAGCAGCGGACCGGCGATGCTGCCGGACAGGGCCAAGGAAGCGCCCAGAGCACCCAGAATCGGGCGAAGGGTGAACCAGAAGGCGGGGTCGCCGACACCGGCGAGCGGGCCCATCATACCGACCTTGACGCCCTGGATGGCGACGTCGTCAATCGGGGCACCGTTGGCGCGCTCCTCCTCGAGAGCGAGGGTAACGCCAATGACGGGGGCGGAAACATAGGGGTGGGTGTTATAGAACTCCAGGTGGCGCTTAAGAGCGGCAATCTGGTCATCCTTGCTGGTGTAGAGCTTCTTGATCGCAGGGATCATTGCGAAGCACCAGCCGCCGTTCTGCATACGCTCGTAGTTCCACGAGCCCTGAAGGAACTGATGACGGAAGCAAACCTTCTTGCGGTCAGCCTTGGTGAGCTGAATCTTGTTCTCTGCCATATGTATCACTCCCCTCCTACTCGTAATCGTTCAGAATGTCGCCGAGCGGGTCGCCGGAGCCACCGCCCATGCCGCCACCCTGCTTGGCCAGATCCTTAAGGCCAAGGTAGATGAGGGCAAGGGAGATGCCGATGAGGCCAAGGGCGATCAGCGTGAGCTGAGGGATGGCAGCAAGGACAAAGCCGAGGATGAAGAACGGCCAGGTCTCCTTGGTGGCCATCATGTTGATGACCATGGCGTAACCGACGGAAGCGACCATGCCGCCGCCGACAGCCATGCCGCCGGACAGCCAGTCGGGCATAGCGTTAAGCGCGTTGG
The DNA here is from genome assembly GCA_019414465.1 of Collinsella sp. Lineage (GTDB taxonomy): Bacteria > Actinomycetota > Coriobacteriia > Coriobacteriales > Coriobacteriaceae > Collinsella. The sequence goes on along the minus strand of DXLY01000002.1, from coordinate 48,621 downwards.
TAACGGCCTCGGCCGGGATGATGCACAGAAGTACTGCCGGGATGGCGATACGAAGGCCCTGCATGAGGATGGCAGCGTACTGCCAGCGCTCGATGCCGGAGAAGTCGCCCTTCTCGGCGCAACCGTCCATGGCGTGAGCGATAGCGGTAGCAATGGTACGGCAGATCATGGTCAGGAACAGACCAGCGACCGACAGCGGGACGGCGACGGCGATGGCCGCGGTAACGGCCTTGGCCGAATCAGTGGCGCCGCCGTTGAGGGCGAGCACCATGATGATCGAAGAAGCGACCGAGGCCAGAGCGGCGTCAGGCGCGACGGCGGCGCCGACGTTAGCCCAGCCAAGGGCCATCATCTGGAGCGAACCGCCCAGGAGGATGCCCTCCTGAAGGTGACCGGTTACGAGACCGATAAGCGTGCATGCCACGAGCGGCTGATGGAACTGGAACTCATCCAGAATGCCTTCCATACCGGCAAGCAACGCGACAATCGCAACAAGCAGAATAGTGATTGCAGACATGTATCGGACCCTCCTTTACTATGCTTGAGCGGCCAGTTCGGCCTTAGCTTTCTTCAACATGGCGTCGAGATCCTCGGAAGCATCCGAAGGAACCTTGCGGACCTCGAACTTGACGCCCTTGGCCTTGAGGGCCTCGAGAGTCTTGACGTCGTCATCGCCCATAGCGACGGCGTTGGTGACGACGACCTTGCCCTTGGAGTGAGCCATGGAACCGATGTTGACTTCCTTGATGTCGACGCCGGCCTCGATGGCCTTGAGCAGATCCTGCGGGTTCTCAAAGAGCAGCATGGCCTTGGTGTCACCAAAGCGCGTGTCCTTGACGACCTCGGCCATCTTCTTGATGGGCACGACGTTGGCATGGACTCCCGGAGGGGCAGCCTGCTCGATCATGGTCTTACGGAGCTCATCGTGAGCAACGCCGTCGGAAACCACGATGATGCGGTTGGGGTTGATCTGCTTGGTCCACGTGGTGGCCACCTGACCATGAAGCAGACGGGTGTCGATACGGACGTGGGCAATCTTGATGTGCCCGTCGCCGATGACCGTTCCCGGAGGGATGGCGCCTGCAGGAGCAGCGGCGGCCGCAGCCGGCTTCTTCTCCTCGGGCTCCAGAGACTCGGGCTTGACACGCACGCCAGCCTTAGCCTCAGTCACGAGATGTTTTGCGATCGCATGTGCAGTGTTCTTTGCGTCAAAGCGCTGCGAATATGCCTCGATGAGCATAGGCAGGTTGACACCGGTGACGATAGCCCAGGAATCGTGGCCCTCGATGAGCCCGCTGATCTGGTTGAACGGCGTGCCGCCCCACAGATCAACGAGGAAGAGCACCTGCTCCTGGTCTTCGAAGGAAGCGATTGCTTCCTCGACCTTGGCACGGAAGTCGTCGGGGCCCATGCTCGGCTCGAGCGAGACCACGGCAACAGACGGCTGATCGCCAAAGACCATCGAGCCCGTCTGCTTGATTCCAGCTGCCAAGTCCCCATGGCTAGCAAGAACAATACTTACCATCACATAACCTCCTTTTTGTCTACGTATTTCCTACACGACATGAAAGGAGTATACCTGTTTGGATTGTGGAATTATAGCTAAATTCGCAAAAGGTTGGATTATTTGTTTAAACGTCTAAGTTTGTTACAAATTGATTACATTGCTGATTTACAGCTCATTGCCTGCTAAAACGTGATTTTCCGATTGCTTTCAAAGACATATAAAGGTGCACTGTTCGTTAAGACCGCTTTTAGGTGGATCCCAATGCGTCTGCGTGCCGCCATTTTGTTTAAACAGACATGACTTGACTAACCGAAGCAAATATGTTTAGAACTCTAGCCCATGTAGTCATTGGATGTTAGGCGATGTGGAGGGGGTTGGCCGCGTCAACGGCGTTGGGGGCGTCAGAGGGGCCGTCGGAGGCAGTGTCTGCCGGGTCCTCGTCGGGGGTCTCAACCTGCTTGATCATGACCTCCTGGCCCTGTAGCAGGTATGTCTCTCCGCTACCGCAATGGGGACAGGTCTTGCCGTGCTCGACCGTCGCGTAGTCGCGGCCGCACGCCTCGCAATGTGTAACGGCCTCGACGAGCTCCACGATAAGCTCCGCGCCCTGCGCGATAGGCTTTTTATCTGCTGCCCAGCGCCAAGCGTCGAGCAGCAAGTCGGGAACGACGCCCGAGACCTCGCCCAGTAGCAACGTCACGCTCGAAACGCGACGCACGCCATGAGCGCGCGCCACATTCTCGACATCGCGAATGATGTGATAGACGATTCCGAGCTCGTGCACTTTTAATTCCTTCCGTCGTTCCCGTTATGGCTGCTTACTTGCGACCAAACTTAATCTTGATGGCGCGCTTGAGCGCATACTTGCCGAGGCTTGGGAGCTTTTGCTCGTATTTGACCATCGTGGAGCACTCGGGGCGGTCGCGATACAGATGGATGGCGTCAAACGCGCACTTGGTGGTGCACAGGCCGCAGCCGATGCACTTGTTGGGGTCGACGATCGAGGCGCCGCAGCCCAGGCAGCGGGCGGTCTCGGCGCGCACCTGCTCCTCGGTAAAGGTCTCAACATACTCGCTAAACGGCGCAGCCTTCTCGCGTTCGCGGTCCACATGCGCAACCTCGCGGCTCGCGTTGTCGTAGCTCTCGAGCACAACGTCGTCGCGGTCGAGCGCGGTGTAGCGGCGCTGATTGCGGCCGATGGTGAGCGTGGAGCCCGGCTGCACAAAGCGATGGATGGACACCGCGGCCTCGTGGCCGGCGGCGATAGCGTCGATGGCAAAGCTGGGGCCGGTGTAGACGTCGCCGCCCACAAAGATGTCGGGTTCGGCGGTCTGGTAAGTCTGGGGATCGGCAAGGGCACCCTGGCCGCGGCCGAGCTCCACCTTGGAGCCAGCCAGCAGGTCGCCCCACACAATGGACTGGCCAATCGACATGACGACACGGTCGGCATCGACACGGCGCAGATCGTTCTCGTCGTACTCGGGCGCAAAACGGCCCTCGTCGTCAAAGACGCGCGTGCAGCGCTTGAAGGTGATACTGCACACACGACCGGCCTCGTCCAGGTGAATCTCCTTGGGGCCCCAGCCGCAGCTGATGTGAGCGCCGTCCTCAACGGCCTCGCGACGCTCCTCCTCGCTGGCGGGCATCTGGGCCTCGCTCTCCAGGCAGAACATCTCAACATGCTCAGAGCCCAGACGGCAGGCGTTGCGGGCAACGTCGATGGCCACGTTGCCGCCGCCCACTACAATGGTGCGGCCGGACAGGGTATCGATCTTGCCGCTGTTAACCTCGCGAAGGAAGTCGACGGCCACGGTCACGTCCTCGGCATCCTCGCCCGGAATGCCGGCAAGGCGGCCGCCCTGGCAGCCAATGGCAACGTAGAAGGCCTTAAAGCCCTGCGCGCGCAGCTCGTCGAGCGTCACGTCGCGACCGACTTCCACGCCATAGCGGAACTCGGCACCCATCAGGCGAATGACCTCGACCTCGGCCTCAATGACGTCCTTCTGCAGCTTAAAGCTGGGAATGCCGTAGGTGAGCATGCCGCCCGGGCGCTCGTTCTTCTCGAACACGACGGGCTTGTAGCCCTTCTCGGCCAGATAGAAAGCGCAGGACAGGCCGGCCGGACCGGCACCGATGATGGCGATCTTCTGATCGAAGCCGCCAGCGCGCGTCGGCGTAACCACGGGCGGGACGTAGCGGGTCGCGGCATCCAGATCGCGCTGGGCGATGAACTTCTTGACCTCGTCGATGGCCACGGCGGCGTCCACACGACCGCGGGTGCAGGCATCCTCACAGCGGCGGTTGCACACACGACCGCAGATAGCGGGCAGCGGGTTCTCGCGCTTAATGAGTGCTAGGGCCTCGTCATAGCGACCCTGAGCCGCGAGCTTCAAATAGCCCTGAACGGCAACGTGCGCGGGGCAGGCCGTCTTGCAGGGAGCGGTGCCGGACTCATGCGTCTCGATGCGGTTGTCGTTGCGGTAGTTGGGCGACCACTTGGTGTGGTCCCACTTGGTGGCATCGGGCAGCTCCTGGCGCGGATACTCGGGCACCTGTCCGCCCGCCTTTTTGCTGCAGAGCTTCTGGCCCAGCTTGGCGGCGCCGGCCGGACACACCTCAACGCAGCGACCGCAGGCCACGCACTTGTCCTTCTCGACCTTGGCGACATAGGCCGAGCGCGACAGGTTGGGCGTGTTGAACAGCTGCGAGGTGCGCAGGGCGTAGCACACGTTGACGTTGCAGTTGCAGATGGCGAAGATCTTGTTCTCGCCGTCGATGTTGGTGATCTGGTGCACAAAGCCGTTGTCCTCGGCCTGGCGCAGGATGTCGTAGACCTCGTCGCGCGTTACATAATGGCCGCGGTCGGTCTCAACCACATAGTCGGCCATATCGCCCACGGCAATGCACCAGTCGGCGGGGTCGTCGGCGCAGCCCTCACCCATCACGCGACGGCTCGCGCGGCAGCTGCAGGTGCTGGCGGCATACTTACCCTCGTATTTGTCGAGCCAGTGCTCGATATGCTCAATAGGCACCGACGTGCTCGCGGCATCGATAGCCTTCTCGACCGGAATGACATGCATGCCGATGCCGGCACCACCGGGCGGCACCATCGGCGTGGCCTTGGACAGCGGTCCCTTGGACGCCTGCTCAAAGAACTTGGCATAGACCGGATGCTCCTCGAGCTGGCTCACGCGCATGTTAAGGAACTCGGCGGAACCCGGCACCAGCATGGGCAGCACCCACTGCTTGGCGCGCTCGGGGTTTTCCCAGTTGTACTCGAGCAGACCCGTGTAGCTCATGTCGTCGAGCATCTTCTCGATCTGGGTCTCGGGCATGCCGGTGAGCTTGGCCATCTCGGGCAGCGTATAGGGACGGCGCATCTTCATCTTGCAGAGCACTTCGGCCTGCTCGTCGGTCGCGGCCTCGGCAAACGACCAGTACTCGTAGCCCAACAGCTCGTCGCGATGCAGCAGACGGTTGGTGCAGTGCTCGCACAGCTTGACGATGGCCTCGCGCGGATGCTCCGGCAGCGGCGGCACGAACTCCGAACCGATGTCGGGCTCGGTGTAGCTAATCCCCGGTCCGTTGAGAATCATGGTTGTCCCTTCTCTTGCCACAGCCCGACGAGGCCGCAGCGCCCCTCTTTTTTTGCAGGCCGGGCATGCCCCATGCCGTTCACCCGCCATTGTTGACATTGTGTCAAAAATAGTATTGACGAACCGTCAACAATATTCAAGACTGTTAGGCGAACGGTCAGGCAAAAGAGGATGAAAGGCGGCAAAACATGGGCAACAACACAGCAGGTACCTCTGTGGTCGATGCCGTCCCCGCATCCGATAGCGCGGCAAAGCGCCTGACGGGCGACGAACGCCGTCGCGAGATCCTCGATGCCGTGCGCACCGTAAGCTCCGAGCTGGGCGTGTCCCACCTATCGGTATCGGCCGTGACCAAGCGAGCCGGCTGCACGCGTTCATTGTTCTACCACTACTTTGCCGATATGGATGCCGCCGTCACCGCCGTTATGGACGAGGCAATCGACGGCTTTATCGCCGAGCTCGAGCAGTGGAACGCCAGCCGCACGGTTGGCGACATCGAAGGCGCACTCGACACCGTTGCTCCGCTCTTTAAGCGCCTGGTCGTGAGCGGCCACGAGCTGCCGAGCACGCTTACCTCGAGCAGCGGCGCGCTCTACGGCGGCTTTTTGCACAACGTGGTCCAGCGCGTGGCGCAGTATATCTGCGACACCACCGTAGTGGATTTTGTCGCCCATCATGAGCTACGCATCGACCATGTCTACGAGACGTTCTACACCCTCATCATGGGGTTGTTGATGTATATCCGCACGCACCCCGATGTGCCCGACGAAACGGTCAAGGAAATCATCGCCTCGACACTCCACATCGAGGGCTATACCGCCAAGTATCCGGAGCGCAAGCCCCAGAACTGACGACATTTGGCCAAACTGCCCGCGATCAGAAGAGGGGCCGCGGGCGTGTGAAAGGAGAGCAGCATGCTGTTCGATGTTTGGGGTAGCGATACCCTTATCCACTGGGCCGGCTGGGCCATGGTCTTTATTGGCCTGATCGTGCTCAACGAAGTCGGCCGCCGCACCAAGCTGGGCGCGGCAATCATCTTTGGCGTGGCTCCGCTGGCCATGACCATCTACTGCGTCGCCATCACCATCGGCGTCTCACAGGGTGCCGAGTGGGCGCTCACCAACCCCACCCATGTGTACCAGAACAGCTGGTTCCACTACGCCAAGGTATACGCGGCGCTCGCCGGTTGCTGGGGCTTCATTGCCATTAAGTACCAGTGGGGAAAGATCGGCAAGGCGCATTGGTTCCGCGCGTGGCCGTTTGTGATCGTCGCCATCAACATCATGATCGCCGTCGTGTCCGACTTTGAGAGCGCCTATCACTTCTTTGTCCTGGGCCAGTCCACTTGGGTCACCTCCGAGGGCGCCACGCAGCTGGCCGGCTGGAACAACGTGTTCAACGGCATCGCCGGTATCATCAACATCTTCTGCATGACCGGTTGGTGGAGCGTCTACGCCTCCGAGGATCAGACCGACATGCTGTGGCCCGATATGACCTGGGTCTACATCATCGCCTACGATATCTGGAACTTCTGCTACACCTACAACTGCCTGCCCACCCACTCCTGGTTCTGCGGCTTTGCGCTGCTGCTGGCGCCCACCGTCGCCGCCTTTATCTGGAACAAGGGCGGCTGGATCCAGAACCGCGCCTTTACGCTTGCTATTTGGTGCATGTTTGCCCAGGTGTTCCCGTACTTCCAGGAGGAGTCCATCTTTGTGACCCACTCCACGCTCGACCCCGGCGCCGCTACCGCGGTCTCGATTGCCGCGCTGATCGCCAACGTCGCCGCGATCATCTACATCGCCTACCGCGCCAAGAAGCTCGGCCGCAATCCCTACAAGCAGGATGTCTTTGAGGGCACCAGCGATTGGGAGAAGGCTACCGCTCGCCGCGCCAAGGTTGATTACGCGTACGCCGAGTAACGCGCCTGGCGCAGACATCGCTTGAGCACGAAGCAGCATAGCCGGCTCCGCGCAACTCAACGCATTGTAGAGCCCCCGGAATGTGATTCGTTCGCGTTCCGGGGGCCTTTTGCTGCCGCGAGGATGCGGCTGAACGATGCGCTCGGGTTAAATCGGATCTTATATTTCGCATGCGCTTTATATGGCTCCATTTTTGGGTACAGTGTTGTCCCGATATTGAGCTTGGGGGATATATGAAAGATGAGACAATGGACCAAGAGGATGCGGCCCAAGATGCAGAAGCATGCGCCGAGGCCCTGGAGAGCCTAGACCAGATCGCGCTAGACGAGCTCTCGTTTAGCGATTCGGCCGTCGACACGCAGGGCGGAGCGCGCGAAGGCACCGAGGACGAAGACGGCGACGCCAAAGACGCTCCTGACGAAACCGAAGCCGAAGCCGAAGAGGACGACAGCAAGGGCGACGACCAGCCCGAATCCGACACGAGCGAGGAAACCATCTTGCTCGACAGCTTGCCGGCCGAAGATTCGCTGACCCGCGAGCTCCCTGGCTTAGGCTCCGCGCCTGCCGTGGACGAGACCATCGCTATGGGCGATATTCCCCTGCCGTCCGTTCCCTCGGCACATGAGGCCGAGGTTCGTCATCGTAAGATGCCGCCCAAGCGCCGCAACCTGATGGTTGCTGGCGTTGTGGCCGTCGCGCTCGTCGCCGGCGGCGCAGGCTATGCTGCCTGGAACGGATATCAGCAAGAGCAGGCTGCCGTGGTTGCCGCAAACGCCCATACCATGATGTCGGTGCAAATTGGCGTACATGCCGCAGGGCTCGACTGCTCCACCGGCTCAAAGATCCCCGTGCAGGTGAGTGGCCAGGACTCCGACGGCTCTTCTGTGAGCGAAACACTCTACGTTGACGAGCACGGTCGCGGCATCAAGCTGCTGCCCGGTGACTATACGCTCTCCATCGCTGGGTCCCCCATCGCAGCCGACGGTACCATTTACACCGTGCCGACCACCAAGGCGCAGGTCAGCGTAAAGAGCGACGGGCAGGACCTGAGCGCTCAGGCATCCTTTAAGCTTAAGGTACCTTCGGCAGACACGGTGACCGACGACCAGATCGATGCCGCGGCCAAATATGCCGAGGAGGGCGGTTGTAGCTCTGCCGCAGCCGCCAAGATACTTCAGCAGGCGGCAACCGCTCGCCGTGATGCCGCCGCTAACGCCGTGAACGCGAGCGAAGCGCAGGCCGCGCGCGATGCCGATGCTCGGCATAAGGCGACGGATCTGTATCAGCTCGATATCCCCGTCGAGTGGTACGGTAAGGTTGCTACCTGGCAAAATGGCAGCACGCTGTGCATCTATCTGGGCGATGACGCCAATACGCCAATCGTGACGCTTGTCGCCGTGCGCGACGGCGAGACCTTTACGCCCGACGACGGCGATACGGTTTTGGGCACGGTCAACCTAGGCAACGGCTACACCGTCTACGCCAGCGGCCCTGTCTATCCGTATGTGATCCCGCAAATCATCAACGGGCGCACGCAGAACCCCGTGTCGACCTACCCCATGGATACGGCGATTGAGCTTGTCGAGCTCACGACCGGCAACCGCTACACATACAGCCAGATCAAAAACGACCTGGTCGGTAAAGACGGCAAGGCAGACGCCACGACCAAACTCGAGACCGACTACCTCGCCCAGATTCTGATGCCGAGCATCAAGGCCCAAGACTAGCCGGGCGCATCATGGTGCTCCCCAACCGTGATGAAGGGGCCAGGATGTCCTGGCCCCACGATCCGTAGATGATTAGGCAAGGAGCCACTTCCATGCGGGCACAACGTGTACCACACCGTGTTCGCATGGAATATCGGCCTGCTCATCCATGGTAACGATTGCCGACTCGCCAAGATCGAACTGGGCCATCGAGGCATCAAGCGCGGCAATTTCGCGCTCGCGCGTTTTCTCACTTGCCATATCCACACTCACCTGAATCAGGCTATAAGCCCGCATGAGAAGTGCGTCCCCAGCCACAAAGTCCACCTCATGGCTTTTGCTCTTCTCTTTGATCAGCAGGCGGCAGACCGATCCGATCCTCACCGCGGGAGTCCTTCTTCTTAGCGCGTTGAACACTGCGGTCTCGAGCCTCTGGCCCTGGTCCAATGCTGATGCGGGAGAGAATGCTCCAAACATCGCAGGATCGACAGCGTAGACCTTAGACGCAGACCGCATGTTATTTGCCAGTGAACGCGTGAACTCCGGCACAGAGAACAGCAGGTAGGCGTCCTCATAATACTCAAGTAAGTCGCTGAGCGAATTACGACTGACGGGTATCTGCCTGCTCTTGAACTCGTTGTACACTTTGTTCACCGACAGCTCTCGTCCCGAAGATGCCATACACCGCGTTAGGAACAGCGATGCCAAGCGAGGGTTCTTGACGTCGTAACGCTCAACGACGTCCATAGCGACCGTTCGCGAAGCATATTCCTGTAGCAGCTGAATCGCGTCTGCAGGCGTCTGCTCAAGCGTCGCGATGAATCCCCCTCGTTCAAGATATCCGATCAGATGATGTCGAAGCAGCGCTGCATCGCTTGGGGAAAAGGTCGCATCTGGCTCGAAAACGTTCCCCGTCTTATATCGAACGTATTCCGAAAAACTCAACGGAAAAAGTTCCCGTATAAGAGAACGACCCCTGAACTCGCTCTTAAGCTCTGAGGACAGCATCTTAGAAGAAGATCCCGTCACATAGACGGTCGCTTTCTCCGTATCGACTACACGCCGCAGAAACGCACCCCATTCGGGAATTTCCTGGATCTCGTCAAAGAAAATGTAAGCGCCCTCGGTTCGAGCAACAGGATACAGCGCATAGAACGTGTCGAGCACGTCCGCCAGCAGCGATGGCTCATACGGGCGCAAGCGCTCATCCTCAAAATTGAAGTAAAGCATCCGGTCAAGCTCGACGCCCCGGCCCTGAAGCCGCTGCATCTCCTGATACAGGCGATACGTCTTTCCACAACGGCGGGCTCCCACAACCACATTTACGATGTTGTCGCGCTTTGGCTCCTGTGGGTTTCCCAGATCAAGGTCTCGCTCAAAGACCTGCGGAACCCCCTGCTGTTCAAAGTCCTTTATTTTCTGGGCGATCAAGTCGTTGAATGCCATGATTCTCCAATCTTGCTCTCTAGCTAATCAAAATTATACTGATTCTTGATTAATTAGAAAGCAAGATTGTGTCTGACTTGATTAACACTTAAGCAAGTTTTTCACTATTACTGCCCCGAAGGATGTCGAGTGGCTGAGAGGACAACCAAGCCCGAATGCGACTCCCTGAGCAGTCGATTTGGAACGGGGCTTTTTTGACTACCCCGTTCCAGAAAATCATCGCCAAATTAGCTGCTTGATGCACTTAGCGCCACGGATCGGCTTCGAACATCGGCTCGCGCTCGGGGCGGCGATCGCTGTAGGGATCGTAACCGTCATCGTCCTCGTTCTCGGCACGGATATAGGGGTCGCGCGGCTTGGGCGCCGGTTTGGACGTGGGCTTGGGCGCCGGCGCGCTTGTCTTGATCTCGTCTTTCATCTGCATAGCTCCTCGCATCGCATCCGTTCAACACCATCGATTGTCGCACGAAAAAGGGCGGCGGACCCAATCGGATCCGCCGCCCTTGGAGTTCGGCTCAAAAGGCAGATTTTAAGGCATGGCCCAAAATCTACTCAGCGTCGGGGACCTCGTAGGTGGCCGCCGGCGTGTTGTCGCACACGACGGTAAAGCCGCCGTCCTTGTCGACATCGACCGTCACCTGATCGCCCTCGCGCACCGTGCCATCGATGATAGCGGCGGCGATGGCATCCACGACCTCGCGCTGAACCAGACGCTTGAGCGGACGGGCGCCAAAGACCGGGTCCAGGCCGCCCACGGCGAGCATCTGCTTGGCCGCCGGGGTGATGGCAAGCGTCATGCGCTCCTTGGCCAGACGCGCGCGGACGTCGGCAAGCTGGATGTCGACGATCTTCTCGATCTGCGCCATGCCGAGCGGATGGAACACCACGATATCGTCGATACGGTTGAGGAACTCGGGGCGGAAGGTCTGAGCCATGGCCGCGTCAACCTGATGGCGCATCTCCTCCTCGTCCTTGCCCGAAAGCTCGGCGATAGCCTTGGAGCCCACGTTAGACGTCATGATGATGATCGTGTTCTTGAAGGACACTTGGCGACCCTGACCGTCGGTCAGACGGCCGTCGTCGAGCACCTGCAGCAGCACGTTAAAGACATCCGGATGGGCCTTCTCCATCTCGTCGAGCAAGATCACGGAGTAGGGGCGACGGCGTACGGCCTCGGTGAGCTGGCCGCCCTCGTCGTAGCCCACGTATCCCGGGGGCGCACCGATCAGACGCTGGACGCTGAACTTCTCCATGTACTCGGACATGTCGATACGCACGAGCGCGCGCTCGTCGTCGAACAGGCACTCGGCAAGCGCCTTGGCGAGCTCGGTCTTACCCACGCCGGTGGGGCCCAGGAAGAAGAAGCTGCCGATGGGCTTGTCCGGATCGGAGAGGCCCGCACGGCTGCGGCGCACAGCTGCGGCAACGGCGGAGACGGCCTCGTCCTGGCCGATGACGCGCTTATGCAGCTCGCCCTCCAGACCCTTAAGCTTGTCGAGCTCACCCTGCATCATCTTGGAGACGGGCACGCCGGTCCAGGCGCTCACGACCTCGGCGATCTCATCAGAGGTCACCTGTTCGTTGAGACCCTCGCCGTCCTGCTGCTTTTGTGCCTCGAGCGCAGCCTCGGAATCCTGAATCTGCTGCTGCAGACCAGGAATCACGGAGTAGCGCAGCTCGGACGCACGACCCAAATCGCCGTTGCGCGTCGCGCGCTCCTCTTCGCTCCTGGCCTCGTCGAGTTGTCCCTTGAGCTCTTGCACGTGGTCGATGGCGTTCTTTTGGTTGAGCCAGCCAGCCTTTTGCACGTTGAGTTTTTCTTGGACCTCGGCGATCTCCTGGCGCAGGGCCTCCAGACGCTCCTTGGAGGCGTCGTCGGTCTCCTTCATGAGCGCCTGCTCCTCGATCTGCAGCTGGGTGAGCTGACGCGTGGTGGCGTCGATCTCGACCGGCATGCTGTCGAGTTCCATGCGCAGGCGGCTTGCGGCCTCATCGACCAGGTCGATGGCCTTGTCGGGCAGGAAGCGGTCGGCGATGTAGCGATCGGAGAGGTCGGCAGCTGCCACGAGCGCGCTATCGGTGATGTGCACGCCGTGGAAGATCTCGTACTTCTCCTTGAGACCACGCAGGATCGAGATGGTGTCCTCGACGGTGGGCTCGCTCACCATAACGGTCTGGAAACGACGGGCGAGCGCCGCGTCCTTCTCGATGTACTTGCGGTATTCGTCGAGCGTAGTCGCGCCGATCGCGTGCAAGTCGCCACGGGCGAGCGCCGGCTTGAGGATGTTGCCGGCGTCCATGGAGCCCTCGGTGGCACCAGCGCCCACGATGGTGTGGAGCTCATCGATGAACAGGATGACCTTGCCTTCGGACTTCTGTACCTCCTTGAGCACAGCCTTCAAGCGGTCCTCGAACTCGCCGCGGTACTTAGCGCCGGCGACCAGCGCGCTCATGTCGAGCTCGATAAGGTCGCGGTCGCGCAGGGTACTCGGCACGTCGCCGGCCACGATACGCTGGGCGATGCCCTCGACGATGGCCGTCTTGCCGACACCCGGCTCGCCGATGAGCACGGGGTTGTTCTTGGTGCGGCGGGACAGGACCTGAATGGTGCGACGGATCTCGTCGGTACGGCCAATGACCGGGTCGAGCTTGCCGGCGCGGGCAAGGTCGCAGATATTGCGGCCGTACTGTTCCAGCGCCTCAAACTGGGTCTTGTCCTCGGCGGACGTCACGCGGTCATCGCCGCGCAGCTCCTCGTAGACCTGCTCGATGCGCTCCTTGGTGACGCCGGCGTCACGCAGCACGCGGCCCGCCTCGCCCTTGTCCTCGGCAAGCGCCATCAGTAGATGCTCGGTCACCACAAAGCTGTCGCCCATCTTGGTGGCCTTCTTCTCGGCCTTCTCGATAACGCGGACGAGCTCGTTGGAAAGACCCATCTGCTGACCCTCGCCGGAAACCTTGGGCGCGTGGTCAATGGCATCCTGCGTGGAGCGTGCAAGCTGAGCCGGGTCGGCACCGATGCGCTCGATGATCACGGAGATATTGCGCTCGCCGGCACCGAGCAGGGCGGACAGCAGGTGAATCGGCTCCACCGCGCCGGCCTGCGCGTCGGCAGCCGTGCTCATGGCGGTCTGCAGCGCCTCGCGCGACGTCATTGCTAGCTTATCGATTCTCATGGAATCACCTCTCTTGGGGTGGCCGCCCTACGGGGCGGCTTCACGTTGTTCGAGAAGTATTGTTGCCAGCTTTGTACGATCTTATACATAAATCTAAGTCTCTATATATAAGATTTTCTGAGTGATTGAAAGATAGGGAACAGGTGCGCTCACCCGCTACGGCCTCGTCCCCTTACTATCTCAATCTGTAACATCTAGCGGCTGTTTATGGCTCTAGATGTTACAGATTGAGATGAAATGACCAGCGGCACCCGTTTATCTAAATCTGTAACATCTAGTCAGCAAATAGAGCTCTATCTGTTACAAATCGAGACGAACAGAAAACACCCGGATCAAAAATCTAAATCTGTAACACCAGACCCACTTTTAGCGGCCAAGATGTTACAGATCGAGACAAACCGAGAACTACTACAAAGGGGACGGGCACCTTTGTGGTGGTTGCAGTCTCTATTTACTTGCCGAACCCGTACTTCCCGATTCGACGGTCCAGGGCATCTCATCCTCGAACAGCCATGTACGGGCAGACCCACTATCGCGTGCAGTCTGCGGGTCGGGCAAGCAGGTCTGTTTATAGGCATCTTGGATACACTGGCCCATAAAATCGTTGAGCTCGGTCTGGTCGCCCTCCATGACATAGGCGACATCGTCGTCCATGATGTAGATGCCCGGACCCTCATTGCCCTCGTAGCCCGGATCGTACGAGACATCACATAACTTTGCGCCGTTTGCAGTGTCCAGCTCGATGGAAGAGTGGCATCCGCCAACCATGTCGTTCGCTTTTGCCCGATAGGACGCATATCCATACCAGCGCTTAAAGGTTTTGCCCTTGAGCAGCTCGGACGCCCTGTCGATCAGACTAGAATCCGTGGTATAGCGCATAGCCCCAAGCTGAATAAGTGGATAATTACTAATGCCCAGCGCAGCCGGCTGCTCATCAAAATCAACGGTAATGGTCTCGGGCTTGGCAGCGCCGGTCAGAAGTTCGACAGATTGAGTCACAGGCTTGACCACCGGCTCCGTCACCGCAGCAGGTAGAAACGCCATGCCGACAGCGCCCGCGCCAACCACAGCGATCGCAAGCGCCAAGACAATCAATCCAATACGGGCAGAACGGCTCACGGCAAAACACCCCACAATGCAAACCCGCGCCATGTGCCCTAATGATACCTCCAGCTAACACTATCACCAAAAGAAGCCGTCCACTCCCCACCACCACAAAGGGGACAGGCACCTTTGTGGTGGTTTTCGACGCTAACGGTCGACCATCTCGCGCCATGAGATTAAACTTGAATTGTTCTCTGAACATATCCATTTCTGCCTATCCTCAACAGATCTTTGTCTCGAGGAGCGCATATGAAGCCGTCTCATTCCACCGGTCGCAACGTCATCGCCATTCTCGCCATACCCATCGTGATGCTCTTCCTTATCGTCATCACGCCCTTTTCTTTTGGTATCGCCTCGCCCTTCGATCTTTGCGGGATGATCGACGCCGGCTCGCGTGCCACCTCGCTCTCCTTTGTCTGCCGCGGCGTGTTCTACGAAGATGGAATTCCCACCGGAATTTGGCGGTCAATGTTACCGCTGCTCGGAACGATTGACGGATGCTCCCCCTATTTCTGCCTTGAACCTCAGACGATGAATTATTTGATCGACGACCAGCCCCTCGACTCCATCACCCTCGCCTACGACTACGCACCAAACACCGATGAGCGCCACATGAACCAAGTCCTCGACAAGATGCTTGGACAGTGCGGGCTCACCGAGGAGGCCGGTCGAACCATCTATAGCAACCAGCAATTAAAGCGAACAGAACTCCGCCGTGTCGGAAAAATCAAAGGGCGAAACGGGGCTGCCTACTGGCAGGCCTGGGCGACACGCGACAAGAGCGAATTCGGGCACAGCACCTATACGGTCACCGTCTACACCAAAGATGGAATCAAGGACGATGTTGACGATTTCGCGTCATCCAAACTCGGCATCCCCAAAACAACCAAACCCGCCAGCCCGGATGAAATCCTGTAGGGACGCTCATTAACATACCGCTCAACGATCACAACAACATCGAGCTCGTTCCCCACCGCCACAAAGGTGCCTGTCCCCTTTGTGGCGGTTTTCGACAAAAAAGAAGCCGCCCCGATAACAGAGGCGGCATCAAGCAAGTCTATTTATTAGCGTCCCTCAAGACCCAACGAGAACGCAGAAATGTAGCCCGAGGCTTACCCTTTCCCGAACGCGACCCTCGCGAAGCGCGTGAGCGGGCGGGAAAGGGTAAGCCCGGGCGGACAATTAAGTGCGTTACTCGGCAGCGGCCTTGAACTTGTTGTAGTTGATCAGGCAGCCGGCCTTGACGATGGCACGCTCCTCGGCCGTCATATCGGCAATGTAGAGCTCAATCTGCTCGACCGCACCGTCGGCACGCACCACGTAGGCGGCGATGTCCTTCAGGTCGCCATCGAGCGCGGCACGGATACCCGGCACGAAGACGTAATCGCCCACCTCAAAGTTGGGCTCGGCCTCCATCTGGAAGGGCACCATGCCCCAGTTCATCACGTTGGAGCGATAGCGCTTGGTGGCGTACTCGTGGACGATGTTGGCCAAGCCGCCAATCACGCGCTGACAGCTCGCGGCCTGCTCGCGGGCAGAACCGTCACCGGGCTTCTTGGCATAGAGCATAGAGCCGTACTCGGTCGTTTTGACATCGGCAGCGACACCCGCGCCGGCCAGTGCCTCAAAAACACCGGCAAGTTCGGCATCGAGCGCCGCCAGGTCGCTCGCGGCCTCGCCGGCCACGCGACGCTTCTCCACGGCGTCGACCTCCTTGGAACGACCGACGTAGGCCGGATCGCGGCGGCTGAGCGTAAACTCGGCCAGACCCAGCGGGTTGGAGCGGAAGGAGCTCGTCTCGCCCGAGGGAATGAGCTCGTCGGTCGTGGTGACCGGGTCCATGATCTTGGAGCACACCTTGAGCAGGATGTCGTCGCCGAGGGGCTCCATCGCGGGCCACGGCTTGATGTTGGGGCCTTCGACCAGCTCGTCGGCAGGCTCCGCCTTGCCAAAGCCCCAGTACACGCGCTTCTTGTACGGCGCATCGTCAAAGGTGTACTCGCAGGCCTCGTCCCAAGTGTCTTCGGGCAGGTCGGTCGCCGACGTCAGGACGCCGCCGTTGGCAGCTGTCGCCGCAATGGAGCGGGCATCCATCAGGGCCACGGCGCTCAGCTGGCCATTACCCGGCTTGGAACCCTCGCGGTTGGGGAAATTGCGCGTGGTGTGGCGGATGGACAGGCCGTTGTTGGCAGGCGTGTCGCCGGCGCCGAAGCACGGGCCGCAGAACGCCGTGCGAACGATCGCACCGGCCTCCATGAGGTCGTAGATATAGCCGCGGCGCGTAAGCTCGAGTGCCACGGGCTGGCTCGTGGGATAGACCGACAGCGAGAACTCGCCGCAGCCGGTGTTGGCACCCTTGAGCACGCGAGCAGCCTGGACCACGGAATCGTAATTGCCGCCCGAGCAGCCGGCGATGACGCCCTGCTGCACGTGCAGCTTACCGTCGACGATCTTGTCGAGCAGGCTAAAGTGCGTCTTGCCCTCGCCAATCTTGGCGGCCTCGAGCTCGACCTCATGCAGGATGTCCTCGAGGTTCTCGTTGAGCTCGTCGATCTCAAAGCCGTTGGAAGGATGGAACGGCAGCGCGATCATGGGCTTGATGCTCGACAGGTCGACCTCGACGCAACCGTCATAGTAGGCGACATCGGCGGGCTTGAGCTCGCGGTAGTCGTCGCCGCGGCCGTGCATGGTCAGGAATGCGTGCGTGTCCTCGTCGGTGGCCCAGATGCTCGACAGGCAGGTGGTCTCGGTAGTCATGACGTCGACGCCGTTGCGGTAGTCAGTCGTCATGCTCGCGATGCCGGGGCCCACAAACTCCATGACCTTGTTCTTAACGTAGCCCTTGGCAAAGACGGCACGGATGATGGCGAGCGCCACGTCGTGCGGGCCGACGCCGGGGCGCGGGGCGCCCGTGAGGTAGATGGCGACAACGCCGGGATAGACGACATCGTAGGTGTCACGCAGCAGCTGCTTGGCCAGCTCCCCGCCGCCCTCGCCCACGGCCATGGTGCCCAGGGCGCCGTAGCGGGTGTGCGAGTCGGAGCCCAAGATCATCTTGCCGCAGCCGGCAAAGTTCTCACGCATAAAGGAGTGGATGACGGCGATGTGCGGCGGAACGAAGATGCCGCCGTACTTTTTGGCAGCCGAGAGACCGAAGACGTGGTCGTCCTCGTTGATGGTACCGCCCACAGCACACAGCGAGTTGTGGCAGTTGGTGAGCACGTAGGGCAGCGGGAACTGCTCCATGCCCGAGGCGCGCGCCGTCTGGATGATGCCGACAAAGGTGATGTCGTGGCTCGCCATGGCGTCGAAGCGAATCTTGAGCGCCTCGGGGTCGCCGGATGTGTTGTGTGCCTGAAGGATCGAATACGCGATGGTGCCACGCTTGGCATCCTCGGGCGTCTGCGTAATACCGCGCTCGGCAGCCTCGGCCGCGGGCACGACCTCGCTGCCACCGCGCAGGTAGATGCCGTCCTCGTACAGCTTAACCATACTGTCTCCCACTCTGCCCAAGAGATTTGGGCGCATAGCATACATTCATTCAATATCGTGCCATAGAACAGTTGCGAGTGGGTTACGAATCTACACGTTCACTTTATCTCAGTAAAGCATAAGGCGAGCCGGGGGCGGGAAGACCGGTTTGGCGCAAGGAGTGTCCCCAAGTGCCGGCACAAAAGGAACGTCCCCAAGTGCCGAAATGACGAGAGTGGATAATCTCCCACTTTGAGCCTGCACATAGGCAAAAACGGGAAATTATCCACTCTCATTCTGTGGGCACTCATTTAAGTCTGTCCCCAATGAGCGCCCGGCAGCGTCGGCGGAGCTATAGGTCGCCACCCGTACCTAGCAGTTTGCGCATAACTTGCTCGGGGTTGACCGAGCCGTCGCGCGGGGCCAGGGCGGTGATCTTCTTTTGCATCTTGTACTCGTGCAGCTCGTCCTCGAGCTGGCGCACGCGGGCACGGAGTTTTTCGTTCTCGCGCTCGCGCTCCTCGGCACGCTCCTTCATATCGAGGATGCGCACCACGCCGGCAAGGTTGATGCCCTCGTCGGTCAGCTGGTTGATGAGCTCCAGGCGCTCGATATCGGCACGCGAATACAGACGCGTGTTGCCGCCCGAGCGCTGGGGGTTCACCAGGCCCTTGGACTCGTAGACGCGCAGAGTCTGCGGATGCATGCCGGTCAGCTCGGCCGCCACGCTGATCATGTACAGCGGTTTGTTCCTATTGTCCTCGGCCATGCTACCTGACCCCTTTCCGTCTCGTTATCGTCCATCATAAGCCCGCGGGCGCGGGCGTGCGCCACGACCGCCCTAGTACGTCGCCTTGTAACGGTTGACCTTCTCGCGATAGTCGCGCGTGTCGGCCTCACGCAACTTGGTCATGGCGTCGCGCTCATCATCGGATAGGTTCGTGGGGACCTGCACCTTGATCTCGACGAGCAGCGCGCCCGTACGGCCACGGTGCTTAACGTCGGGCGCACCCATCTCCTTAAAGCGGAACTTCTTTCCCGTCTGGGTGCCAGCGGGCACCTTCAGACGAACCGTCGCGCCGCCGGGCGTGGGCACGTCCACCGTGCAGCCGAGCGCCGCCTCGTAGACCGAGACCGGTACCTCCATGGTCACATCGGCGCCCTTGCGCTTAAACAGCGGGTGCTCCTCCACATGCGTGGTCACGACCAGGTCGCCGCGCTCGCCGCCGGCAACGCCATACTCGCCGCGACGCTTGTAGCGTAGCTTACCGCCGTCGACCGCGCCCGCGGGCACCGAGACCGTAATGGTCTGCTGCTCGCCTGTCGAAGGAATGCGATAGGTGACCTTGTGCGTCACGCCACGAAACGCGTCCTCGGCCGTCACATCGACGGTCAGCGACAGGTCGCCGCCCTTGCGAGCACGGCTGCGGCCAGCGCCGGCACCGGCAGCGCCCGCAGCCCCGGCAAAACCCGAGCCCCAATCGCTGCCCCAGGCGCCGTTGCCGCTAAAAATGCTGTCGAAGATGTCGCCCCAGCCGCTGGCACCCGCGCCGGCACCGTAGCCGCCGCCATACGCGCCGCCCGCGCCCGGCATGCCGCCAAACATAAGCATCTGGTCGTACTCTTTGCGCTTCTTCTCGTCCGAAAGCGTCTCGTAGGCCTCGCTGATCTCCTTGAACTTGGCCTCGTCGCCGCCGGCATCGGGGTGATATTTTTGCGCGAGCTTGCGAAACGCGCTCTTGATCTCTTTGTCGGAGGCGCTCTTGGATACGCCCAGGATGTCATAGAAGGTTTTGCCTGCAGCCATCGTAGCTCCTCTCCTGTTACATCCGCCGCCCCTGCGGACGGCGGCTCATGCTGTCATATGGCACTTGGCCAGAAAGGGCCCCGGGTGTTGCCCCGGGGCCCTTCTCAATTACTCCTCGGTGCTCTCGGCCGTATCGGCCGTAGCATCCTCGGGTGCCGCTTCGGGCTCCGGTGCGGGGCGCTTCTCGCCACCGTAGGTCACCGTCACCATCGCGGAACGCAGGATGCGATCCGCCATGCGGTAGCCCTTCTGGTACACGTCGTTGACGGTCTCGTCGTACTGCGATGCGTCCTCGACGCGACCCACAGCCTGGTGCTCGAGCGGATCGAACGCCTCGCCCTTGGGGTCGATGGGCTCAACGCCCTCGTGCGCGAACACGTCGAGCAGCTTGGCATGAACCGCGTCAACGCCATCGACGAACTGCTTAAAGTCGTCGGAAAGCTCTTGGCTGCGGGCATGGTCGATCGCGCGCTCGATATCGTCGATCACCGGCAACAGCGCGGTGACAAGCTTCTCGGTCGCGCGCTCGCGCTCGGCGATACGCTCATTGGCGGTGCGGCGACGGAAGTTCTCCCAGTCGGCCTGCAGACGGGCGGTGCGCTCGGTGGCGTCCTTTGCCTTGTCCTCGGCGGCCTTCTGAGCCTCTGCCGCAGCATCGAGCTCGTTGCGCACGTCGGCAAGCTCTTTCTGAGCCTGCTCGAACTTGAGCTTAAAGTCGTTGTCGGCGGCTTCCTCACCGGCGCGGATAGCGGCTTCCACCATCTCGTCCTCGGTCATCGTCGCCTCCTTGTTGGAATCCTCTACTTGGTTCTCGGCAGCCTCGGCGGCCGGGGCCTCGTTGGCCTCGGTATCGTCAACGGCCTCTACGGGAATCTTCACGTCCTTCTCCTCAGAGTCAACGGGGGCGGCACCAACGGCGGCCGCCTCCGTGCGAGCTTTACGAGCGGACATGATTACTTGTCCTCGTCGTCCACAACCTCGTAGTCGGCATCGACGACGTCATCGTCGGCAGGCTGGGCGCCGGCGGCACCGTCGGTCTGCTGCTGAGCGTCGGCGTAGACAACCTGAGCCAGCTCGTAGGCCACAGACTGCAGGGACTCGCCGGCGGCCTTGATGGCCTCGACGTCAGAGCCCTCGAGCGCCTTCTTGGCGTCGGCGATAGCGGCCTCGGCCTTGGACTTCACGTCGGCGGAAACCTTGTCGCCCAGCTCGTTGAGGGTCTGCTCGGTGGAGTAGCACAGGCTGTCGGTCTGGTTGCGGACCTCGACCTCTTCCTTCTGCTTCTTGTCCTCCTCGGCATGAGCCTCGGCGTCCTTGACCATACGATCGACTTCGTCGTCGGACAGAGCGGTGGAGCCGGAAATGGTGATCTGCTGCTCCTTGCCGGTGCCCTTGTCCTTAGCGGAGACCTTGACGATGCCGTTGGCGTCGATGTCGAAGGTGACCTCGATCTGCGGCACGCCGCGGCGGGCAGCCGGGATACCGGTCAGCTGGAACTTACCGAGCGACTTGTTGTCGCGGGCAAGCTCGCGCTCGCCCTGGAGCACGTTGATCTCGACGCTGGTCTGGTTGTCGGCAGCGGTGGAGTAGACCTCGGTCTTGGAGGTCGGGATCGTGGTGTTGCGGTCGATCATCTTGGTCATGATGCCGCCCATGGTCTCGACGCCCAGCGACAGCGGGGTAACGTCGAGCAGCAGGATGCCCTCGACGTCGCCGGTGAGCACGCCGCCCTGGACGGCAGCGCCGTCGGCAACGACCTCGTCGGGGTTCACGGACATGTTGGGCTGCTTGCCGGTCATGGTCTTGACCAGATCCTGGACGGCGGGCATACGGGTGGAGCCGCCGACGAGGATGACCTCGGTCAGATCGGAGAGCTTAAGCTTGGCGTCGCGCAGGGCGTTGGTGACAGGCTGCTTGCAGCGCTCGAGCAGGTCGCGGGTGATCTTCTCGAACTCGGCGCGGGTCAGCGTGTAGTTGAGGTGCAGCGGGCCGGACTGGTTCATGGTGATGAACGGCAGGTTGATGGTGGACTGCTGGGCTGCGGAGAGCTCCTTCTTGGCGTTCTCGGCGGCCTCCTTCAGACGCTGCAGGGCCATGGGGTCCTGACGCAGGTCGACACCGTTCTCCTGCTGGAACTTGTCGGCCATCCAGTCAATGACGCGCTGATCCCAGTCGTCGCCGCCCAGGTGGTTGTCGCCCGAGGTGGACAGAACCTCAAACACGCCGTCGGCGAGGTCGAGGATGGAGACGTCGAAGGTGCCGCCGCCCAGGTCGAAGACCAGGATGCGCTGGTCGGAGCCCTGCTTGTCCAGGCCATAGGCCAGAGCAGCAGCGGTCGGCTCGTTGACGATACGCTTGACGTTAAGGCCGGCGATCTTACCGGCGTCCTTGGTGGCCTGGCGCTGGGCGTCGTTGAAGTAGGCTGGGACGGTGATGACGGCGTCGGTGACGGTCTCGCCCAGGTACTTCTCGGCGTCGGCCTTCATCTTTGCGAGCACCATGGCGCTCACCTGCTCGGCGGTGTAATCCTTGCCCTCGATGTCGACGACGGCACGGCCGCCCTGACCCTCCTTGACCTCATACGGCACGGTCTTGAGCTCGGAGGTGCACTCGGAGTACTTGCGGCCCATGAAGCGCTTGATGGAGAACACGGTGTTCTTGGGGTTGGTGACAGCCTGGTTCTTAGCGGCCTTACCCACGACGCGGTCGCCGTCGGCACGGAAGCCCACGACGGACGGGGTGGTGCGGTCGCCCTCGGCGTTCACGATAATGGTCGGAGAACCGCCCTCGAGAACGGCCATTGCGGAGTTAGTAGTACCAAGGTCGATACCAAGAATCTTGCCCATTAAAAATTCCCTCTCTCTTGTGCGTTTGCACCGACTCGGCGGTCTACCGAGCGGTGTTTCGGCTTGTCTTTCAGGATGTAGTGTATCCCCTTATGGGCCGGAATATACAAAATCTAAGTCAATTCATATAAGATTTCTTATCTCTGAGAGTTTAGGTTCTCAAATGCGCAGGTAGATGCACTGTTTGAGTTCTCGGCAGATCTATTGAGATCTATGTAGAGTTGACTGAGGTTTGCGTCCGGGGGTGCCTGGGGGCCGTCTTGCGGCAAGCGCATCCCGGTTTGAGCGTGGATTCCGGGTCGCAGTTTCCGTCTGAAGGCTCAACCGGAAACCGTATCCCGTTTTGAGAGCTGATACCGGGTCGCAGTTTCCGCTAGCGGGCCCAACCGGAAACTGCGACCCGGTTTTCGGCCAAATAACGGGATGCCCTTTCCGCAGGCGCGCTCAATAGGTCAATATTACAAGTCACCTATAGCTAACATTTGCGCAGCTCAACGGCCCCACCTGCGCGTTTTTTAGTAAACCTTGGCATACTCGGCGAACGGTATGAAGATGCCGGCCAGAGGGTATTGCAAACGGTCGCTCCCGTGGTATGTTTTTGCCCGAATCAAACCGGCGCGCATCGCCTGTAGCGTCGGTCAACAGAGAGGAAACTACCATGGCTCATCCCGTAATTGATGCCGACGAGTGCATCGCTTGTGGCGTTTGCGTCGACTCCTGCCCCGCTGGCGTTCTGGAGCTCCAGGACGTCGCTACCGTCGCCGACGAGGACTCCTGCGTCGCCTGTGGCGCTTGCCAGGACGCTTGCCCCGCTGGCGCGATCACCGAGATCGTCGAGGAGTAACAACTCCCCCACTTGCACACTCAAAAGTACACCGTGCACAAAAAGGAGGCTTCCGCATCGCCGCGGAGGCCTCTTTTTTGTGCGGATAACTAATTTGGCACCGTCGCAGGTTGAGCCCACGTCAGCGAAAACGCCCCTAAGCGAGCAAGGTGACGTGAAAGAGGAGGGAAGCGTACTTTAGGTACGCGGCCGACGATTGAACGTCAGATTGCCGCTTAGGGGCGTTTGCAGCGTCGGCTACGATAGATCGTCCTCGTAAGGCATCAGGTCTACTAGGTAACCTTTCTCCTTGAGCATAGCCTCGATCTCGTCGAGGGTCTGTTCGTCCTCCGCCGCAATGCGATGGAAGTGATAGCCGCTCGTCACCGTTAGTAGTGGAAAGCTCTTGCCGCTCTCGATATCGTGCAGGTAGCGCTCAACATCGCGACGGTTGCGAATGTCCAGATCGGCTGTGATCTTGCCATACACGCGGTGGTTGACGATTACATTGAGCACGGCACCGCCCACGTCGACGATACTCGTGAGCTCATCGCCTGCCTGCTCCACGCTGTGGCGAACCTTGACCAAGCGCGTGGGCACGGCGGGGCTGCTGGGGGCCTCCTGCAGTACATAACCACGGTTGGTCGCCACGATATCGTGCCCATCGGCGCGCAGCAGGGCGATGTCTTGCACGACAATCTGGCGGCTCACACCCACCTCGCGAGCAAGCGCGCTGCCCGAAACGGGCTCCGTGGCCCCCTCGAGCACGCCCATGATGGCACGGCGACGCTCGCGGGCGTCCATTATTTACCGTCCAGCAGACGCAGGTGCTTGAGCGAGAGGTCGAGAATCGGCGCAGAGTGCGTCAATGCCCCCGAGCTAATAAAGTCAACGCCCAGGTCGGCGAGCGCGCGGATATTGCTGACATCCACATTACCCGAGCACTCGGTCTTGGCGCGGCCGGCGATAAGCTCAATCGCGGCAGCCATGTCGTCGTGGGTCATGTTGTCGAACATGATGATATCGGCACCGGCCTCCACGGCCTCGCGTACCATGTCCAAGTTCTCGCACTCGATCTCGACCGTCGCGGTAAACGATGCGTGGGCACGTGCCATCTCGATCGCACGCGTCACACCACCGGCGGCGTCGATATGGTTGTCCTTAAGCATGACGGCTGTCGACAGGTTGTAGCGGTGGTTGCTGCCGCCACCGATCTCGACCGCGGCCTTCTCGAAGACGCGCATGCCCGGCGTGGTCTTGCGCGTGTCAACAAGCACGGTCTTGGTACCCTCGAGCGCCTCTGCCATGTTGTGCGTGTAGGTAGCGATACCGCTCATACGCTGCAGATAGTTGAGCGCCACGCGCTCGCCCGAAAGCAGCACGCGCGCGTCGCCGCGCACCTGGCCCACGTGGTCGCCGGCGTGCACCTCGTCACCGTCGACGACATCAAACAGCACCGAGCTCTGCGAATCCAGCAGCTCAAAGGTGCGAGCGAACACATCCAGGCCGGCGATGATGCCGTCGGCCTTGGCGATGAGCTCCACCGTGGCGGGGCGCGCCGTGGGGCACACGCTCGCCGTGCTCACGTCCTCAAAGGTAATGTCCTCGCGCAGGGCCTGCAAAATCAGATCATCGACGACAAGCTTCATGGTAATGGGATTCATGGTCTACTCCTCCACGGCCTGCGTGCCGGCGGCACGGGCCAGATCATCGATTGCAAGGGTATCGGAACTCAAGGCGCGATGGCGTCCATCGAGCGCGGGCTCGCCTGCCTGTTCCACGGCCAGCGACTCGCCGGTGCGCATACGCCAAGCAGCGCGGCGACCCCAGACTAGGGACTCGAGCAGGCTGTTGGAAGCCAGGCGATTCTTGCCGTGAACGCCATTGCAGGCCGTCTCGCCAGCGGCGTAGAGCTCGGGCATCGAGGTGCGGCCGTCCTTGTCGACCCACACGCCGCCCATAAAGTAGTGCTGCGTGGGCGTGACGGGGATGGGCTCATCCAGGATGTCGCGACCGTCCTCAAGGCAGCGCGCGCGGATGTTGGCGAAGTGCCCGGTCACCACGTCGCGCTCGACGGGGGCAAAGCTCAGCCACTCGTGCTCGGTGCCGTCCTGCTTCATCTGCTCGCGAATAGCAGCGGCGACCACGTCGCGCGGCTGCAACTCGTCGGTAAAGCGCTCGCCGGCAGCGTTGAGCAGAATCGCGCCCTCGCCGCGGCAGCTCTCGCTGATCAGGAAGGTGCGGCCCGGCTGCGGCGAGAACAGTCCCGTGGGGTGAATCTGCACATAGTCCAGATGCTCCATCGTA
This sequence comes from Collinsella sp., assembly GCA_019414465.1. Classification (GTDB taxonomy): domain Bacteria; phylum Actinomycetota; class Coriobacteriia; order Coriobacteriales; family Coriobacteriaceae; genus Collinsella. The sequence goes on along the minus strand of DXLY01000002.1, from coordinate 22,910 downwards.
ATGCCGTGCTCCTGCGCGATGTAGCAGGCGTCGCCGGTGAGCTGCGGGTAGTTGGTGGAGTGATCGTACACGCCACCGATACCACCCGTCGCCCACAGCGTATGGCGAGCATGAATCTCAAACGGCTCGCCGGTATGCACGCCCTCGGCGGCATGTGCCAGCTCGTCGGCGGGGCGAACCGAATCGCCCTCGTCCACGGCGACAGCGACGACACCAGTGCACACCGTGGCCCCATCGCGCTCGGCCGTCAGGATGTCGGTCATGGCCACGTGCTCAAGAATCTGCACGTTGTCCAACTTGCGGACGGCCTGGAGCAGCTTGGTCGTGATCTCCTTGCCCGTAATGTCGGCATGGAAGGCGATGCGCGGGCGGCTATGCGCGCCCTCGCGGGTAAAGTCGAGGCCGCCATCGGCCTTACGCTCAAAGTCCACGCCCATCGCCAGCAGGTCGTTGATGACCGAGCGGCTCGAGCGGATCATGATGTCTACGCTCTCGCGGCGGTTCTCGTAGTGACCGGCGTGCATGGTGTCCTCAAAGAAGGCATCGTAGTCCGAGCCCTCGGGCAGTACGCAGATACCGCCCTGCGCGAGCATCGAATCGCACTCGTCGACAGCGCCCTTGGAGAGCATGATCACGCGCGTGCTCGTCGGCAGATTGAGGGCAGCGTACAGGCCCGCCACGCCGCAGCCGGCAATGACGACATCGCACTCCATGTCGGGGTATTGCTTGGTTTCCACAGGAATCCTCTCCCTTGTAATGTGGCATAAGGGATGGTCCCTCATGTCATATTGGCTTAGCGCGCCGCGTACTCGAGCATGCGGTCGAGTGTGAGCTTAGCCTGGTCGGCGGCCTCGTCCGACACGCCAATCTGCATCTCGCCCTCTCCCGTCTCCAGGCAGCGCACGAGCTTTTCGAGCGTGATGAGGTCCATGTTGACGCAGGTGGGCTGCACCGCGGGGAAATAGAACTTCTTGCCGGTGCCCTGGCAGCGGCGCTCGAGCTCGTAGAGCACGCCGCGGACCGTCACGATAATGAACTCGCTCGCGTCGGACTCCTCGGCATACTTGATGATGCCGGCGGTGGAGCCGATGTAGTCGGCCTCGGCCAGAACGTCGGCCTTGCACTCAGGATGCGCCAGCACGAGCGCGTCGGGGTGGGCCTCCGTCGCGTCGACGATCTGCTCGACGGTGATGATGTGATGGCGTGGGCAGTAGCCGTTGTTGAGGATGACGTGCTTTTGCGGCACCTGCTCGGCTACGAAGCGTCCCAGGTTTTGGTCGGGAATGAACAGGATATGCTGCTGCGGCAGCTCGGACACGATCTTAACGGCGTTGGAACTGGTGACGCACACGTCGCTCCAGCTCTTGATCTCGACCGTGGAGTTGACGTAGCACACCACGGCCAGGTCGTCGCCGTACTCGGCGCGCGCCGCGTCAACCGTCTCGCGCTTGACCATGTGCGCCATGGGACAGTCTGCGCCCGGCTCGGGCAGCAGCACGGTCTTAGTGGGATTGAGCAGCTTGGCGCTCTCGCCCATAAACTCCACGCCGCACAACACGATGGTCTGCTGCGGCAGGCTCTTGGCGAGCTTTGCCAGGTAGAAGCTATCGCCGACGTAATCGGCAACGACTTGGACCTCGGGCGCCACGTAATAGTGCGCCAGGATCACCGCGTCACGTTGGGTTTTTAGTTGCTGAATGGCCTCGACGAGCTCTGCGGGCACCAGTGCCGCACGCTCCGTTGCCGTCGTTGCCGATGCCAAGCCGGCCGCGATATCGCGTGCAAGCTCCGACGCATCCATGTTCGCGCTCTGTGCCATCAAGGCCCCTCTCTTTTGGCGAATCTTGGGGCTTTAGTATGACACCTAGGTTTACAGCTGACAAGACAGCTGTAAACCTAGGTGTAAAGTTGAAATAAAGATTCAATCATGTGGCAGGTCCATATTCGAACTGGCAAGCTGAGGATAGCTGAGCTCTCGATGGCGCAGGAGGCATCTTTCGCCACCGCAATACCGCTTGGCGCGAGTTGCACGCCGTGGGGCGCAAACGGTCCGCACCCCCGCAAGCGGCGCGTACCCGATGTGGCAAAATCGAACTACTTAAGGGGGCCGAATGCTCAAGATTATTGCCTGCGACGATGATGTCGCTTTTCTAGATAGACTGCACCGGATGATCGACCGTTGGTCGACCGAGACGGGCACGGCGGTCGATGTTGCGCTCGTCACACGCGGCGAGGACCTGCTGGCCCGCCATGCCGCATCGCGCGCCGACATCATTCTGCTCGACATGATCATGCCGCTCGTCAACGGCATGGACACCGCACGCGAACTGCGCCAGGCCGACACCGCCGTGCGCCTGGTGTTCCTCACCTCGTCGCCCGAGTTCGCGCTGGAATCCTACGAGGTCCGCGCCTTCGACTATCTGCTCAAGCCCGTGACTTACGAACGCCTGGCGCAGTTACTCGACGAGCTTTCGAGCATGCGCCCGGCGGCAACCGACGAGCTCGTGATCAAAACTTCCTTTGGCTACCACGCCCTGCGCCTGTCCGACATCGAATATGCCGAGGCGCGCAACAAGCACGTGGTCTTCCACCTGCGCGACGGACGCGATATCGAGGCACTCGAGTCGTTCCGCAGCGTCGAGGACCGCTTGGAGCAAAACGCAGTCTTCTTTAAATGCCACCGCAGCTACCAGGTCAACCTGCGCAATATCGATCACTTTGACCGCACGGACATCGTCATGCGCTCGGGCGCGTGCATCCCGCTTTCGCGCAGTTGCAAGCAGGGATTCCAAGACGCCTACTTTGCGGTGCGCTTTGAGGGTGGGAGACACTGATGGTCTCCTCGGTCGAAATGGTCCTTTGGGCAATCCACCACGCCACGACGCTGCTCTTTGGCGTCTTTGCCTCGGCGGCGCTGTGCGGTGTCGAGATCAACCGGCGTCATGCGCTTGAACTGGTGTTGGTCGGCATCGTGACCGGCGCTGCCTTTTCGATCGCCAATGTCGTTGGCGGCGAACTATTTGCCCGACAGGTTTATCCACTTGCCGTGCACCTGCCGCTTATCGTCTACCTGTGTGCGCGCTACCGCCTGAGCCCGCTGCTTGCCGCGCTCGGCATTACGAGTGCTTATCTGAGCTGCCAGTTCAGCAATTGGATGGGCATCGCCGCCTTTGCCGCAACCGATTCGCAGATCGCGTACTATCTGGCGCGCATCGCGACCACACTCGCCGTCTTTGCCGTCCTGTTGCATTGGGCCGGCGACATCGGTCCACGCTTGGCGATTAAAAGCACCACCGAGCTGGGCATCCTTTTAATCCTGCCGCTCGTCTATTACGTCTTTGACTATGCCACCAACGTCTACACCACGCTGTTCCACTCGGGCTCGGTGGTAACGGTTGAGTTTTTGGCATTTGCGCTCTGTGCCTTCTATCTTATGTTTCTTGCCGTTTACCTGCGCGAATACGAAGAAAAGGAAACCGCCGAGCGAGAGCGCTGGATGCTCGAAACCCGCGATAGCGCCGCCATCAAAGAGCTCGAGGCTTGGCGTCAATCTGGGCGCGAGCTGTCGATTCTTCGCCACGATATGCGCCACTTCCTACGCGGCCTGGCCGCTTTAATTGAGGAGGGCCACACCGACGAGGCGCTCAAACGCATCGATGAACTCTGCGAAGCCGGCGATCGCACCGCCGTACGCCGCTTCTGCGCCAACGAGACCGTAAACATCGCGCTTTCGTCATTTAACTCGGATATCAATAGAAACGGCATTACCGCCAACCTGCGCGCCGCCGTACCCGAAACCATCCACGTAGGTGACGCCGACCTGTTTAGCGTGCTCTCAAATGCCTTGGAAAACGCTATCACCGCCGCGAGCGCCGCGCCCCAGGGAAAGCGATTCGTCGACTTTGACCTGCGATTAGAGGACGGCCAGCTGCTGCTGTTAGTTTCCAACACGTTTGACCGCGCGCCGCGCATGGTCGACGGCATGCCCGTGACCCGGCATGCGGGCCACGGCTTTGGCACCAAGAGCATCAAACTTGCCGTGGAGCGCATGAACGGCAACTGTCAGTTCCGCATTAACGGCGATCGGTTTGAGCTGCGCGCTGTGATGTAGAAGTGCGGCGCCGATCTCGCGGCGTGTCTTGCCCGCCAGGCAATCGCTCACCGGCGCCAATCCGCTACAGCGGAGCGGCCGCCGGGGTCAGCTGCTTGATGTAGGCCCACATGCGCTGCTTGGCCGCTTTGTCGGTCAGCGCCGCCTCAAAGCCATCGAGCGCGAGCACGCGGCGGCCCTGCACATGGGCGACCAGGCCGGGCTTGAGCATGGCGGTGTCGAAGTCATCGATCGCCACGAGCATATCGGCGTAGGTCTCGCGCATGGCGTCAGCCGCGTTGTTGTCGAGCAGCAGCACCGCCTCGGGGTCCAAAGCCTCAAGCGCCTCACGGAACAGCTCGCACGGCAGAGTCTCGCCCACCGCGACCGTCCCATCACCCACGCCGGCGACGCTTGCCAGCACGCAAAAATCCTCGGGAGCGTAGCCGATGGCCCCAAGCGCCTTGCGCAACGCCGCGCCATCCGGGCCGGCGGCAAGCTCGCCACCCGAACGCTCGGCCTCGTCCAGATCGCCTTTGACCAGCACGATCGGCGAGCACGCGTTGCCCGCGATACGCACGCCACGACCCGCGAGCGATGCGAGCTCCTGCTCGGTCGCCTGGGCGATGGCTTCTTTTTTCTGGCTTTGTGACGTGGGCATGCGCTCTCCAATCGTTTGCGTGCCCACCATTATATAAAAGAGCCGCCCGCGAGTGGTTGCTTTGCGGGCGGCTGGGTATAAGCACGGTCGTACTGAGTTTTACGCGGCCGAGCCGCGTCGCATTATGGAGGTCGCCATGGCTGACATTAATCAGATTACCCCCGAGAACTTCGATTCCATCGTTAACGACAGCCTGCCCGTGCTGGTCGATTTTTGGGCACCGTGGTGCGGGCCCTGTCGATCCCTCTCGCCCATCGTTGACGAGGTTGCCGATGAGCTGGCGGGCAAGCTTGCCGTTGCCAAATGCAACGTCGACGACAACCAGGACCTGGCCATGAAGTATGGCGTCATGAGCATCCCCACGCTGATTGTGTTTAAGAACGGCGAGGAGATTGACCGCTCGGTTGGCGCTCTGCCCAAGGCGAGGCTGCAGGCGCTGCTGGAGAAGCATCTGTAATACGCTTGTTACATGTTGCCGTCTGCCTGCCGTCCATGAGCGCTTTTACGCCGCTCGCCGGACTTCTGAATGCACCGAGTGCAACCACGGATAGTATGGTAGTCACAAACAGCCCCCAGTGAACGGGTGCGGGTCGCACAGACTCGTACCCGTTTTCTTATGCAGCTGCGCGCAGAGCGGGCGTAGTAAAATCTGAACCACTGAACTGCCCCATACAAAAGGAGATTTCCCATGCATGATGTTGGAATGAACATGAGCCAGCTTGCCATGAGCGTCAAGCAGGTCGACGACACCATCGAGCTCGCTCACGAGTGGAGCCATCAGCTGCTGCATGCGACCGAGAATTTTGACATGGAGCGCATCGGCGCCAAGCTCGAGGCCGCCATGGCCGCGCTCCACGAGGCGCATGACGCGCTCGAGGGCTACGAGGAAGCCATCGAGGCCGACCACAACTCCGTCGGCTCCGTGAAGCTGGTGTAAGGTGGCCGAACACGAGCACTGCTGCGAGTACGAGCACGAGCATCCGCACGGGGCGGACGGTGACGCGGGCTGCCACTGTAGTGGCTCCGGCTCCGAGCTGGTCCGTTTTTCGGTTACCGCACCCGACGACCTGCTGCGCCGTTTTGACGAGCAGATCGCGCGCCGCGGCGACGTGGCCAACCGCTCCGAGGCCGTGCGCGATTTGATTCGCGCCTCGATCGCCAAAGAGCAGATGCGCACGCCCGATGAGCACGTTATCGGGTCGCTCACCATGATCTACGACCATCACACCGGCGATCTGACGCGCCGCCTGGACGAGGTGCAGCACGACTACACCGACGAGATCGTATCGACGATGCACGTGCATTTGGATCACCACAACTGCTTGGAAATCCTGGCACTCAAGGGTCGCGGCGAGCGCGTCTACGAACTAGCCGACCGCCTGCTGGGCCTGCGCGGCGTTAAGCACGGCGAGCTCACGTGCGCCGCCACCAAGCAGAGCCTGGGGCTGTAGCGGGATTTCCCGCAGCGCACCTGCCAAATAGGGACAGGTTTGTTTTGGCAGGTTTAGAAGTTTTACCTACCAAAATAAACCTGTCCCTTTTTGGTCGGTTTTGATGAGGGGTGTCGCATGCGGCATGCGCATATTCATGTGACGGGCATTGTGCAGGGCGTTGGCATGCGACCGTTTGTGTATCGCGAGGCCATGGCACATGGCATTTGTGGATGGGTGCTCAATGCGGGCGACGGCGTGCATATCGAGGCGCACGCTTTGGCCGATGCGCTCGATGCTTTTGTTGCCGCGCTTTCTGAGCATGCGCCTGCGGCAGCTCGCGTTGAGCGAGTCGATATTGCGGATTTGGAGCCTGGCGGCTGGAGCGCTGCCGATGAGCAGGGCTTTCACATTGTGGCGTCGCAGGACCAGACCGCGCACACGACGCTCGTCTCGCCCGATATCGCCACCTGTGACGATTGCCTGCGCGAGTTGTTCGATCCCGCCGACCGACGCTATCACTACCCCTTTATCAACTGCACTAACTGCGGCCCACGCTTTACCATCATCCGATCGCTGCCTTATGACCGAGCGGCCACGTCGATGGATTGTTTTCCCATGTGTCCCAAGTGCGCTGCGGAGTATGTCGACCCACTCGACCGGCGTTTTCACGCGCAGCCCGATGCCTGCTTTGATTGCGGGCCGCATATTACGTGGCGCGAGGCTGTAAACGGCAATGCGTGCGGGAATTCGTCCGCGACACCGGCCGTCGGCACCACACGCGAGGCCAGCGACGCTATCATCGAGCGCTGCGTTGAGCTGCTGGCCAGCGGTGGCATCGTCGCCATCAAGGGCCTGGGCGGATTCCATCTAGCCTGTGACGCTGCCAACGAGCAGGCGGTGGCCGAGTTGCGCCGTCGCAAACGCCGCAGCAACAAACCACTTGCCGTCATGGTACGTAGGCTTGCTGATACCGAGCGCCTGTGTCATATCGATGATGCTGAACGCGATCTGCTCGCTGGCAGTATCCGCCCCATCGTGCTGCTGCGCCGGCGCACTGTTAGCGAGGACAACGACGGTTCCCCCGACATCCTCGCCCTCGCGCCATCTGTCGCGCACGACCTGCCCAAGCTCGGCGTCATGCTCCCCTATACGCCGCTTCAACATCTGTTGCTTGCCGCGGCAGAAGTCTGCGGTATGCACGCGCTCGTCATGACCAGCGGAAACCTGAGCGAAGAACCCATCGAGACCGACGACGACCTTGCCTGGGAACACCTCGTTGCCGCCGGCATCGCCGACGCGTTGCTCGGTAACGACCGCGCGATTCTCTCGCGCTATGACGATTCCGTGGTGCGCGTGGTCGACGGCGCCGTTATGCCCGTGCGCCGCGCTCGGGGATATGCACCCCAGCCGCTGCCGTTGCCGGCGCTCGACGGCGCTCCGTCCTGCGTGCTCGCCTGCGGGCCACAACAAAAGGCCACGATTGCGCTCACACGTGAAGGGACGAACGGCGAGGCGCCCTGTTTTGTGTCGCAGCATATCGGCGATGTTGAAAACGGCGGGACCTTCGATGCCTGGAACGCCGCGCGCACGCGCTTGGAAGATCTCTTTGATTTGGCGCCCGCCGCCTTGGCCTGCGATGTACACCCCAGCTATCTATCGGGCCAGTGGGCGCGCGAGCAGGCGCGAAAATGCAATCTGCCGCTCGTCGAGGTGCAGCACCATCATGCGCATATCGCGAGCGTAATGGCCGAGGCCATCGCCGCGGGCCAGCTTACAACCGACGCGCGCGTCCTTGGCATCGCCTTTGACGGCACCGGCGCCGGCACCGATGGGACCATTTGGGGCGGCGAGTTTCTTGTTGCCAGCCTTGGCGGCTTTGAACGCGCCGCGCATTTGCGCACCTGGGCGCTCCCCGGCGGGGCGGCCTCCGTGCGCGACGCCCGCCGCAACGCCTTTGCCCTGCTCAGTGAGCTCGGTCTGCTCGAGCACCCAGGTGCCGCTCGGCTTTTGGACAGCCTCGACGAGCAAACGCGCAGCGTGACAGCCACCATGATCGAGCGCGGCATCAACAGCCCGCGTACCAGCAGCATGGGGCGTCTCTTTGATGCCGCGGCAGCAATTCTGGGCATCTGCGACAAGGCAACCTACGAGGGCGAACCCGCCATCGAGCTTGAGGCTGCCGCCTGGCGCGCGCTCGACAACGAAATCGCCCATTTTCCCGACAACAACGCCGGCTATTTCGCATCTGGCCCATCGTGGCTGGACGGCCCCTATGTTCTGGACCAGAAAGCACTCTTTGAGGCACTTTTGGGAGGAATTGAAGCCGGAGCGCCCGCCGACAGGCTCGCACTCGATTTCCATGTCTCCGTCGCGCGCTCCTCGGCGCGCATCGCCAGCGATATCTGCGTGCACGAGGGCATCGACACCGTCGCGCTCTCGGGCGGCGTCTTCATGAACCGACTTCTGCTTCAGCTCCTCGCCCGCGAGCTCAAAAGCGCAGGCCTTACTGTCCTTGTCCCCCACACCGTACCCGTCAATGACGGCTGCATCGCCTACGGTCAGGCGGCAGTCGCAAGCGCTCGTCTTGCGCAGGTTGCATCGCAGTAGGCTGTTCGGCCAGCCCGCAAGCCGCCGTCTCACAGGTGTAGCGCGTTTGCCCGCAGCGCCCGCGAGCGCTACCATCAACTGATGGATTATTGAGCGCCCGTCCAGCGCAAAGCGTATAAAAGGGGAACAATATGTGCCTTGCCGTTCCCGGTAAAGTAGTCAAACGCGACGACGACCTCAAGGCCACCGTCGACATGATGGGCATCGAGCGCCCCGTGTCGCTGCGACTCGTGCCGACGGCGCAGGTTGGCGACTATATTCTCGTACACGCCGGCTTTGGCATCCAGATTGTCGACGAGCAGGAAGCACAGGAAACGCTCGAGCTTGTTAATGCCATGTCCGAGCTGGTCGAAGAAGACCAGCTGACCACCAACCCGGCGGAGGCTTACTAGTGGCGCCCGAGCAGCCGGCGCGCTCCGGTATCGATTTCTCGGCATTCCGCGATCCCAAGCTGGCTCGCGAGCTCATCGAGCGCATTCATGAGCTTGTCGGCGACCGCACCATCAACCTTATGGAAGTCTGCGGCACGCATACCGTGAGCATCGGGCGCTATGGCTTTCGCTCCATTATGCCGACCGGGCTCAAGCTGCTGAGCGGCCCGGGCTGCCCCGTCTGCGTCACCGCCAACCGCGACATCGACCACGCAATCGCGCTCGCCAACATAGACGGCGCCATCATCACCACCTTTGGCGACATGATGCGCGTGCCCGGATCGTCCACCTCGCTCGCTGCACAAAAGGCGGCAGGGCGTGACATTCGCATTGTGTACTCCCCGCTCGATGCACTCGACATTGCCGAGCAAAACCCCGATCGCCCGGTTATTTTTATGGGCGTGGGCTTTGAGACCACAACGCCCACCATCGCCGCCGCCATCTTGGAGGCCGAAGCGCGCGGGCTTTTGAACTTCTCGGTCTATTGCGCCCACAAGACCACGCCGCCGGCGTTGCGCGCCATCGCTAACGACCCCGAGACCGCCATCGACGGCTTTATCCTGCCGGGACACGTCGCCACCATCACGGGCTTGGCGCCCTTTAGCTTTTTGGTCGACGAATTCAATACCCCGGGCGTGGTCACGGGATTTGAACCGGTCGATATCCTGCAGGGCATCTGCATGCTGGTCCAGATGGTTGTCGAGGACAGGCCGGCGATTGACAACGCCTACCGCCGTGGCGTCAACGCAGACGGCAACCCCGTGGCGCGCCAGCTGGTCGAGCAGGTGTTTGAGCCATGCGACACCACGTGGCGCGGGCTGGGGCCGATTGCCAACTCGGGCCTTTCCATCCGCCCCGAGTTCTCGCGCTTTGATGCCCGCGTTCGCTTTGACGTGCCCGTTGAGCCGACGGTTGAGCCGCGCGGATGCCGCTGCGGCGACGTGCTGCGCGGAGCCATTACGCCGAGCAGCTGCCCGCTCTTTGGCCGCACCTGCACGCCCGAGCACCCCGTCGGCCCGTGCATGGTGAGTTCCGAAGGCAGCTGCGCGGCGTACTACCGTTACCGAGTCTAGCCCGAACGCCCCCGCGCACTGACACCTCCCACGATTGGAGTTTTGGATATGTCCCATAGCATCACCGATAGCACCGTCCTGTTGGGCCACGGCTCCGGCGGACAGATGATGAAGCGCATCATCGATGAGGTCTTTTTAGATGCCTTTGGTTCGCCCGAGCTGCTCGAAGGCAACGATGCCGGCGTCGCCGCGCTGCCCGCGAGCGGGCGCATCGCCATGTCGACCGACAGCTTTGTAGTCTCGCCGCAGTTCTTCCCCGGTGGCAACATCGGCCGCCTCGCCGTGTGCGGAACCGTTAACGATGTCGCGACCTCGGGCGCCAACGTGCGCTACCTGTCGTGCGGCTTTATCCTTGAAGAGGGCTATCCCATGGATAAGCTCCGCCAGATTGTGCAGACGATGGCCGAGACGGCGCACGAGGCGGGCGTGTCCATAATCACGGGCGACACCAAGGTGGTCGAGCGCGGCGGGGCCGACGGCGTCTATATCAATACCGCCGGCGTGGGCGAGGTGCCTGCGGGCGTGGCGCTCAGCGGCGCAAACTGCCAGCCCGGCGATGTCATCCTGGTCTCGGGTACACTGGGCGACCACGGCATCGCTATCATGAGCCAACGCGAGGGTCTGGCGTTTTCGAGCACCATCGAAAGCGACGCCGCGCCGCTCAACCACCTGATTGCCGATGTGCTTTCCGCAGCACCCGACACACGCTGCTTCCGCGACCCCACGCGCGGTGGCCTGGCCTCGACGCTCAACGAGTTTGCGCAGGCCAGCGGCGTTGCCATGGAGATCGACGAGGATGCCGTGCCCGTGCGCCCCGACGTGCAGGCGGCATGTGAGATGCTCGGCTACGACGTTCTGCAGGTAGCAA
>DXLY01000002.1:0-11737 GCA_019414465.1 Collinsella sp. | reverse complement strand
AGCCGATGCCGCGCTGAGCGCCATGCGCGCCGCCCGCTACGGCGAGAATGCCGCCATCATCGGCCGCGTGCTGCCACTTGCCGAGGGCGCCCATCCCGCCGTGCGCGTGCGCACCGGCTGGGGCTCGACCCGCATCCTCGACATGCTCGTAGGAGAGCAGCTGCCGAGAATTTGCTAACGACAAAGGCTCAGGGCTATTAAAGATATTCAGATTCCAAACATGCCCGGCACGCATGCCCAGTATCATGGGGTGCGTTTTACAACTCAAGCGGCAGGAGCACCCATGGCAGCAGCTTTTTCCCATGTGATCTTTGACCTGGACGGCACCATTCTCAACACGCTCGAGGACCTGGCGGCCGCCGGCAACCATACCTGCGAGGCGCACGGCTGGCCCACGTTTGCCGTTGACGAGTACCGCTACAAGGTGGGAAACGGCATGCTCAAGCTGGTTGAGCGCTTTATGCCCGCCGAGTATGCGGGCGACGGCCGCATGTTTGAGCAGACGCTTGCCGAGTTTAGGGCTTACTACGGCGAGCACAAGGAGGACCACACCGCCCCCTATGCCGGCACGATCGAGATGCTCGACCGCTTGCGCGCCGCGGGTGTGCAACTTGCCGTGCTCACTAACAAGGACCACGTCTCGGCGGCTCCGCTTATCGAGAAGTATTTTGGTTCCGAGCGCTTTGCGCTGGTGCAGGGCCACGTCGATGCGTTTCCGCCCAAGCCCGAGGCGCCTGTTACACTGCATGTGATGAAAGAGCTAGGCGCCGATCCGTCGACCACGCTCTATGTGGGCGATTCCAATGTCGATATCCTGACCGGTCACAACGCCGGCCTTAAGAGTGCGGGCGTCAGCTGGGGCTTCCGCGGCCGCGCAGAGCTGGAAGCCGCCGGCGCCGACTACGTGGTGGACACCCAGGACGAGCTCGCAGCGCTGATCCTGGGCGAGTAACGAGCGACACTGCTTAACGCAGCTGCGACAATGCTGTTGCGCGGAAAGTAGTCGTTGGGGACGTTCTTAAACGACTAGTCAGACAAGAACGCCCCAACGACTACCCCAACAATGGCAACGCCGCAGGTAGAGGACGGACAGCGAGCGGACACCAGAGCGAACAAATTGGCATGAAAAGAGGACGGCATAGACCTTCTGGTCATACCGTCCTCTTTGAATGACAAGTTGTCGCTCTGGTGCCCGCGCAACGTCGAGCAGTTGCGGCGTTTGGTAAAACGCCGCAACGAACTAGCTCAGCATTGCATCCATCATCTCGGAGTTGACGGAGTCGTCGGCAGACCACTCGCCGTCGTCGTTGCAGGTGTACTTGAAGATAACCGTGGTCTTCCTGGGCTCGGTGGCCTTGGTCACATCGACCATAACCTGACCGGCCATCTTGTACAGCTCGTCATCGGAAGGAACCGTATCAAGCGCGGCGACCTTCTCCTGATACTGGGTGGAGAAGTCCTCGACGATCTTGTTCATAGACTTGCAGGTGATAGAGACCTCGGCGGTCGCGACACCCTTGTCCTCGTCGACCGTCACGTCGCCGATCTTGTAGTCAAAGCCCTCGAGATAGGTCTTGGCATACTCCTTGGGATCGATACCCAGCTGCTCGAACTCGTCGCCCGAAGCCTCCTCCAGACCAGAAAGGAAGTCGTCGCCACCGTTCTTGACCTCGTCAAACTGCGTCGTAAGATCCTCGGTGATGAGCTCCTCAACCGAAGGACCTCCACAGCCGGAAAGCACGACCACACATGCAACCAAGACGGCCATGAGGGGCGCAAGCAGCAGCTTCTTTTTCATGTTGTTCCTCCCAATGAGCGGCACTGCGCTTCCCAGACGCGGCGCACGTTGTAATAAGTAAGCCCATACTATCCACTTATGAACACCCTCGGCAACGCGAAGGCGCGGTCGGTTCGTTTTAGCGTCCGAACGGTTTGCAAGCCCACCCAACGTGCAATAAAACGCTTTCCCGCGGTGCAATAAAAAAGGTGGCCGGAAAACCCGACCACCCTCGCACAGCCTTTGGATGCCGAAGTTTACTTGCGGACGACCTTGACGATGGCGTCACCGGCGGCGACGGCGGACTCTGCCTCAACGGTGAGCTCGACATCGGCAAACTCGGCGGTGTTGGACACGGCCACGACGACGCAGTCCTTGTAACCGGCAGCGGCGATCTTGGCGCGGTCGATCTTGAGTATGGGCTGGCCAGCCTTCACAACGTCGTCGGCCTTGACGAAGCCCTCGAAGCCATCGCCGTTCATGTTGACGGTATCGACGCCAACGTGCACCAGAACCTCGATGCCGCTATCGGACTGCAGGCCCACGGCGTGACCCATGGTGACGGTCACCTTACCGTCGCAGGGAGCGTAGACCAGATCGTCCTCGGGCCACACGGCACAGCCCTTGCCCAGAACCTCGCCACCAAAGACGGGATCGGGCACGTCGGCCATCTTGATGACCTTGCCCTTGACGGGCGAGCACAGCACGTCGGCGCCGGCAGAAGCAGAGATGGAGGCCGGAGCAGCGGCAGCCGCGGGCTCAGCCTTCTTCTTGAACATATCAAACAGACCCATACGTTTTCTCCTCTTGATTAAGCGCAACGTTGTGCGCATGCCTACGGTAATTATAGTGCCAAATGGTTCAAATGCTAAGGTGGGGACTCGAATCGCAAGCCCTTCCCGGTAGTGCTCGTGGGACGAGCGTCTCCTTTGCATCGCGGGTCGATAAGCTGAGTATCGCCTGCGCACGGGACGGGCAGAAGCGGGCACACCAAACCCGACACTTCTTTTCGCGCCCACGGACCGCCGCCCCATCCCTGATACTTCCTGATACCGGCCGAAACGTGCCAAAATAAACCTGTCCCTTTTTGGCAGGTTTGGCGAGTGTGGGAGTTCGCATGGATATCAAACGCAAGATCACCGAGGCGCAGGGCCTCACCCCCACCGAGCAACAACTCGGCATTGCAGCCCTTGCCATCGGCGAGGACATCCGCGGGCTTTCTATTAAGGAATTTGCCGCGCGCACCAACATTTCTGTTGCGAGCGTGCACCGTTTTTGCAAAAAGCTCGGCCTCGAGGGATTCAAAAATCTCAAGGTCGAGCTCATCCGCCTGGCGACCGAGGCAGGAAACCGCCGCGACGTGGACATCAACTTTCCCTTTGATGCTACGTCCAGCCCCGCGCAGGTTATGGAGCGCATGGAGGGGCTCTACCAGACCACGCTGGCCGAAACGCAGGAGCTGCTCGACCCCACGCAGCTTGACCACGCCGCCAAGCTCATCGCGAACGCCCGACAGGTCGACATCTACACGGGCTCGCACAACCTCTATCCAGCAGGAATGTTCCGCGACCGCCTGCTCTCCGCCGGCAAAAGCGCAACGTGCCACGACGGCGCTGAGGCCCAGGTGCGTACGGCGCTCGCCTCGGGTCCCGACCATGCGGCAATCGTCATCTCCTACGGCGGCCTTGCCCCCAACCTCAAGGACATCTTGCCGATTCTCAGCAGCCGGCATGTCCCGGTCATCGTCATCGGCACGCCTTATTGCGCTCGCATTCACCCTGGCTTTGCCGCCTACCTCACGGTGAGTGACCACGAGAGTATGACGCATCGCATCACGCAGTTCGCCAGCCACATCGCCGTGCAATACGTGCTCGATTCGCTCTACAGCAGCTACTTCGCCAAAGACTACGCCCGCTGCTCCGAATTCCTGGAGCGCTCGTTTCCCTACACCCGTCTGCCCGGGCTCAAGTAGCGACGAGCGTGGATTTTCGGACGCATATCTAACGAGCGTGGATAATCTCCCACTTTGAGCCCGCACACAGGCCAAAACCGGGAGATTATCCACGCTCGTGTTGAATGCTCCGTTTTCCTCTGCGCCCGAGGGACCACTCGACCACCTTGCACCAAAGCAATAACGACTTCTCGTCATTAGATTATTCAAATCGACTCTAATAACTTTTTTCGCCATAAACTCGTTATTAGAATTGATATGATTAGCCTAATAGCGAGTTTCCGGCACTAAAGATATGGAGGGCGCGATGCAAATCGAGGAGAACGGCCAGGGAACGCTCCGCAATAATCTATCGGGGAAATTGGCTTACTATTCGTTTTTGCCAACGCCCTTGCAATCATTGAGGCAGCTAAACCTCACTGAGGAAACCTATCGCACGCTTTCCACATGCTCACGAAAGCTTGGAGAGCTTGAAGGCATGCTCTACTTTGTTCCCAACGCCGACATGTATCTGACAATGTATGTGCGCAAAGAAGCACTCCTTTCTTCGCAAATTGAGGGAACCCAGTGCACGTTTGACGACCTACTTAGTCCATCGCAAACCCAACTCCATCATAAAGATGTCGCAGATGTCGTGAATTATGTCCGTGCTGTCGACCGCGGCGTAGAACTGCTCAAAAAGATGCCCTTGTGTACGAGGCTTCTCAGGCAGGTTCATGCGGTCCTGCTGGACGGAGTGCGCGGAACGGAGAAGAATCCAGGCGAGCTGCGCTCCTCACAAAACTGGATTGGCCCTTCAGGCTGCACCATTGCAACTGCATCGTTCGTCCCTCCAAACATTGAAGATTTGAGCAACACGCTCCAGGACCTCGAACGATTTATCAATGAGCCCCAAGTCGAAATGGATCCGATCGTGCGGGCGGCGCTCGTCCATTACCAATTTGAAACTGCCCATCCATTCCTAGACGGAAACGGTCGCCTGGGCAGGCTTCTCATTACACTTACGCTCATCAATGATGGCGTTCTTCATTCTTGCTTGTTCTATCCATCGTTCCAGTTCAAGAAAAATCGAAGCGAGTACTACCGACAACTCACATCCGTAAGGGAACGAGGAACTTACGAGGAATGGATAGAGTTTTTCTGCGCCAGTCTTCTTGAGAGTGCGAAGGACTCGGTAGGGTCTTTAAAGAGTCTTGTTGATCTCCACAACCGTTCGACGGCAGCTATTACCGAAAATCTCGGAAGGACTGCCGCAAACGGACAAAGGCTGCTGAGCCTTCTTGAAGAGCATCCCATCCTCGACACCGCAT
Organism: Collinsella sp.; assembly: GCA_019414465.1. Classification (GTDB taxonomy): domain Bacteria; phylum Actinomycetota; class Coriobacteriia; order Coriobacteriales; family Coriobacteriaceae; genus Collinsella. Next base: position 6,699 of record DXLY01000002.1, on the reverse strand, counting down.
TTATCGCTGCCCGACTCGATATCGGTAGGAGCACCGCGAGCTCGCTCGTCAAATCATTTGAAGAATTGGGTATCCTCCGTCCACTCGACGAGTCAAGACAGAGATACCGACAGTACGGGTATGAAGAGTATCTTTCGATTCTCAGGGAAGACGCTGAGCCGATTAGATAGGCACCGCAGCCCAGCCATATTAAAACGAGCGTGGATAATCTCCCACTTTGAGTCCACACGGGGGCCAAAAACGGGAGATTATCCACGCTCATTTCTGACTAGTCATTGGGGACGTTCTTAAACGACTAGTCAAACAAGAACGTCCCCAATGACTACTACGGCAACGCCGATGTTTTGGCAACGACAGCGAAAGCCCGTCAGAGCGAGCAAGGTGCCTTGAAACGAGGCGGCATTGACCTTCTGGTCATGCCGCCGAAGCTGAAAGGCAGATTGCCGCTCTGGCGGGCTTGCAGCGTCAACTGGTTACGCGGGTTGGTAAACCCGCGTAACTACCTACTCCCGAGCTCCGTACTGCTCGTAGTAGGCGTCGATGGCGGCCTTGAGCTCGTCATCGATGACGACCTTGCCATCGATCTCGTGGTTGTAGAGGGTCTCGACGACCTCGGCCATGGAAACGATGCTCGCGACGGGGAAACCGTACTTGGCCTCGATCTCCTTCTGCGCGGTGGTCACGCCGCCCTTGCCGACCTCCATGCGGTTGAGGGACACGATCAGGCCCTTGATTTCGACGTCGGCAGCAGCCTTAACCTTGGGATAGGTCTCGTCGATGGACTTGCCGCTGGTGGTGACATCCTCGACCATGACCACGCGATCGCCGTCCTGGGGCTCATAGCCCAGCAGGTTGCCCTTGTCGGCGCCGTGGTCCTTGGCCTCCTTGCGGTCGCAGCAGTACTTGACCTCCTTGCCGTACAGCTCGTGGTAGGCAATTGCGGTCACGACGGCCAGCGGAATGCCCTTGTAGGCCGGCCCAAACAGCACGTCAAAATCGTCGCCAAAGTTATCGTGGATGGCCTGGGCGTAATACTCGCCCAGCTTCTTGAGCTGATAGCCCGTCACGTAAGCGCCGGCATTCATAAAGAACGGAGACTGACGGCCGCTCTTGAGCGTAAAGCTGCCGAACTTAAGGACGTCGGACTCAACCATAAACTTGATGAACTCTTGCTTGTAAGCCTCCATGCGGGCTCCTCTCGTAATCGCGTACGTGCCTTCCAGTTTAGCGCAGGCGAAGCGTCGATGCGGGCGCGCTTTGGGGCCACGGCATTCTGTAAAGGCTTTGTCAGAGGGAATGGTTTTCCGAACAATGGGGTTGACATGTCAAACCCCCTCATCAAGAATACGGGCGGATTAAAAAGGGGTACGAGATACCCAAAGCGCGCTGCGCTCAGCCTTTAGGAGGTGTGCCATGGAAGGCAGTCCTAGTCGAAAAACCTGCATGTCGCCCTCGGCACGCCGCGAGGACTCCGCACACGCATAAACGCCACCGGCAGATCGTCAACCCCCCCCACAAAGGTACCTGTCCCCTTTGTGGTAGTTCGTGAGCTTGACGTGAGCGACATCTAGGTTTTTTGCAACTCAATACGACACGTACGCTAACTCCCTTCAACAAGGAGGACCCTATGCTGATGCTCAAAACCGCCACGGTTCTCGAAGCCATCTCCAAGCGCCGCCGCACGGCGCGCCCTGCCGCTCGCACCGGCCTGTCCAAGAACACCATATTCGCCGCCACCCATAGTGCCGAGGACGCCCTCGTACTGCTTGACGCCACGGCAAACGGTCTCACCGCTGAGCACGCCGCCGAGCGCCTGGATGCCGCCGGCCCCAACACCATCGAGGCGCCGACCAAGACGCTCGCCCGCCGCATCGCCGACGCCTTCATCGATCCCTTCGCCGGCATCCTCGCCGCGCTCGCGCTGGTCTCGCTCTACATCGACGTGCTCGCCGTGCCCGAGCCGCAGCGCGACCCCTCCACGGTCATCGTCATCGGCATCATGCTGCTGGTATCGGGCGGTATGAAGTTTATCCAGGAAGCCCGCAGCGGCAATGCGGCAGAGGCCCTCAAGGACCTGGTCTCCAACACTTGCACCGCCCTGCGCGACGACGAGCGCATCGAGATCCTCTTCGACGAGCTCGTCCCCGGCGATGTGATCCGCCTCTCTGCCGGCGATATGGTGCCAGCAGATGCCCGCGTCATCACCGCGCGCGACCTGTTTGTCATCGAGTCCGCACTCACCGGCGAGAGCGAGGCAGTCGAGAAGACCGCTGCCGTCACCGTCGTCGAGGGCGCCGACGGCTCCGCGCCGCCACTCTCTGTCTGCAAGAACATCGTCTTTACCGGCACCTCCGTGCAAAACGGCACCGCCATGGCGCTTGTCGTTGCCACCGGCTCGGACACCTACCTGGGCGGCATCGCCAAGATACTCAACGGGCGCGGCGAAAAGAGCGCGTTTGACCGCGGCGTCTCGAGCGTCTCCATGTTGCTCGTACGCCTCATGCTCGTTATGGCGCCGGCCGTCTTTGCCATCAACGCCGCCACCAAGGGCAACGTCATCGACGCGCTGCTGTTCGCCACGAGCGTGGCCGTGGGCATCACGCCGCAGATGCTCCCCGTCATCGTGACCACGAGCCTGTCGCAGGGCGCCAAGGACCTCGCCCGTCGCCAGGTAATCGTCAAGGAGCTGCCGGCGATCCAAAACCTGGGTGCCATGGACGTCCTGTGCTGCGACAAAACCGGCACCCTCACCGAGGACCGCATCGTGCTCGAGCGCTACCTCAACACCGACGGCAACGAGGACGCATGCGTACTGCGCCATGCATTTTTGAACAGCTTCTTCCAGACCGGCCTCAAGAACCTTATCGACCTGGCCGTCATCGACCGTGCCGACGTGACGCCCTCGACCGTCGTGCCCGATTCCATGCTGGGCCAGAGCCTGCGCGACCGCTATACCAAGGTCGACGAGGTGCCCTTCGATTTCTCACGCCGCCGCCTGAGCGTAGTTGTCGCCGACGCCCAAGGCAAAACCCAGATGGTTACCAAGGGAGCTGCCGAGGAAATGCTCGAGATCTGCTCCTTTGTCGAGGTCAACGGCATCGTCCAGCCGCTCGCCGACGAGGAGCTCGCCCAGATTCGCAAGCAGGTCGCCGGACTCAACGCCGAGGGTCTGCGCGTGATTGCCGTGGCGCAGAAGACCAATCCGCGCTGCGTGGGCGAGTTTGGCATCGCCGACGAGTGCGACATGGTGCTGATGGGCTTTTTGGCCTTCCTCGATCCGCCCAAGGCAAGTGCCGCGGGCGCCGTCGCCACCCTCGAGGCCAAGGGCGTAGCGGTCAAGGTCCTGACCGGCGACAACGATCGCGTCGCTGCAACCGTCTGCGAACAGATTGGTATCGACGCGAGCAACGTCTTGCTGGGCTCCGAGATCGATGCGCTCGATGACGCCGAGCTTGCCGAGCGCGCTGAGAAAACTCATCTCTTTGCCAAGCTCTCGCCGCTGCAGAAGGCGCGCCTGGTGCGCGTCATGCGTGAGCTGCTCGGTCACACCGTGGGCTTTATGGGCGACGGCATCAACGACGCCGCCGCCATGCGTGCGAGCGATTGCGGCATCTCGGTCGATTCAGCCGTCGACATCGCCAAGGAATCCGCCGATATCATCTTGCTCCAGAAGGACCTGGGCGTGCTCGAGCGCGGCATCATCGAAGGCCGCCGCACCTACGGCAACCTGCTCAAGTACCTCAAGACCACGGTGAGCTCCAACTTTGGCAACGTGCTGTCCGTGACCGTCGCGAGCCTGTTCTTGCCGTTTTTGCCCATGAGCGCCCTGCAGCTGGTGCTGCTGTCGCTGGTCTACGAGATCGTGTGCATCGCGCTGCCGTGGGACACCGTCGATGACGCTTGGACCGCCCGCCCGCGCGCCTGGGATGCCGCGTCCATCAAGGGCTTTATGCTTGAGCTGGGCCCCGTGAGCTCGCTGTTTGACATTGCAACCTTTGCCGCGCTCTTCTTTGTGGTATGCCCCGCCGCCGTGGGCGCGAGCTGGTCCGAGCTTGCCGCCGCGGGCAACGTCGCAGGCATGACGGCCTTTGCAGCACTCTTCCAGAGCGGCTGGTTCGTTGAGTCCATGTGGTCGCAGACACTCGTAATCCACATGCTGCGCTCCCCGCGCCTGCCGAGTCTGCGCGACCACGCCGCGCCCGCGCTGTGCGCTCTCACCGTGCTGGGTCTGGCGCTCGTCACCTGGCTGCCGGCAAGCCCCATCGCCGATGCGCTCGGCCTCATGGCGCTGCCCGCGAGCTTTTTCGCGCTGCTCATCGGCATCGTTACCGCCTACATCGCGCTCACCCAACTAGCAAAGCGCCGCTACATCGCCCGCCACGGCGAGCTGCTGTAGTGCCGCAGGTACCATCGTCAAGAATGCTTGGGCCGCTACGACCTGTCCCTGCTGGCTGCAGCGGCCCAAAACAGCTAAAAATGCCCCGTCCCAAATGAGCTAGTCATTTGGCGTCCAAGACCAGAAGAAATTGATAAGGGCCACGCGCGACTCGGCACCGGTCTTTTTATTGATCGAGGCGATATGGCGGTAGAGCGTGGAGCGCGAAAGGAAGAGCTTTGCGGCGATGTCCTGAACGCTCTCGTGCGATGCGACCAACGCCTCCAAAATATCGCGCTCGCGCTCTGTAAGCTCAAAGGCGGCGACAAAGGCATCGAGCCGCTCGCCGAGCGTGAGCTCCAGAACCTCCGCGAAATCGGGCTCGCTCTGAGCAGACGCGCGGTCCGCACCAAGATCATCGGCAGCAAACGCCAGCTCGCCGGGCGCCGCAGCGTCATCGGCCCGATGCCCAGACTGCCCCAGCAGCGAAATCGCAATGCCCACAAACAGCACGAGCACCGCACTCACCGTCAGCAGCACGTTCTGGCTCGAGACAATCGCCACCGCCGGCGCCGTCACGAGCATCGCGCAAACGTTGCTGATGACACGACCCATGCACGGCCACAGATACGACCAGTGCGCATAAACCGAAATGGCAGCAAATTTCGTCGTGAAAAACACCACGAAGAAGCCCGAACCCAGATAGAAAATCGCCATGGCCGCAAGCGCATTGCCGCCATTGCCGTCGATGAGCAAGACAAAGAACGAAAGCGTGGACAACATGGCAGTGCAAGTCATGGTGATGTTCATATACGAACGACCGTGCAGGTCAAATAGGGCGCCGGCGACTAGAGCGCTCACGCCCATCAGCAAGCGCGGCCAATCGCCCAAGTCGATGGCCCCGGCGGCGTGCGAGGTCGTGAGCCCCGCATTGAGGGCGGCAAACACGCCAGCAAGACAGGCGGTTGCGACCGTCAAACGCACCACGGCGCGCCGAAAAGCCGCCGTTGACTCGGGATCGTCTTGCCATTTGGCGCCAAATTCCGACGCATCCACCGAAAGCTCGGCGATATCGGACTCGCGCCCAGGCTCAGATTCACCGCGCAGCTTGGCACGACGAGCGTCGTGGAGCAGCGCCACCTGCACAACCGCACAGGCAACAAGAACAAACTGTTGCGGAATCCCCGCGGGCATCACCATATGGTTGAGCACCTGCACCAGAACGCCCAGGGCATACGAAAGCGCCGCCGCGCGCGCCAAATACGGCGTCCGTGCAAAGCGTCGCGCAAAGTTGGCATGGGCGGTCGATCCGCAGTAGCCCAGCGTGCAGCACGCTATCAAACCGCCGGCGATTACCACCTCAAACCGAACAGCCATAATCAGCAGCAGCAATGCCGATACCAGCAGCACGCCCGTGACGTCGCTCGTCGTATCGATCGCATGGGGGCGGCGGTAGTACAGAAGGGGGCGCACAAGAAAGCCGATCACGCTCGCACCGACGATGAAGCTCTCGTAGACAACGACCTCGCTCGGCGGCACAAACTCGGCAACGCGCACGTCAAAAAGATACTCGCCAGCCAAATACGTAAAATAGAACAGCGCCAGGCATATAATCTCCCGAATGCCCCGACGCAGGTATGCGGCTGTGTCTCCCATGCCTCTCATGAATCCCCCCCCCCGCGCGCACTCAAATGTCTGGAAATCAATTCTAATAGAGAACCAGTCCCAATATCAAAATCGAGCTCGAAATGCCGCATATTTGACCCCAGTAGACCGCGGCGTGCAGCGTTTTTGAGCCACCCGGCCCAGAAGGGGCACGACGTAGACTGCTGGCTCGGCAAAGAGCGTCCCCAGGTGCCGGCAGAAAAGGAACGTCCCCAGGTGCCAGCCCGGCAAAGCGTGTCCCCGACGACCAGTCGTTTAAGAACGCCCCCGATGACTACTGCCATCCCGCTTTCACTTCTTTTGCAAGCTTTAACTTCTTTTGCTTTCTTTCACTTTTTTTAACAAGGCGCCCGGCGGGCATAAGCTGCTCGCCGGGCGCCTTGGTTAGAACGTTATAAAGCATGACTTTCGAAATGCGACGGTCAGGTCTACCTCCTAAGGGCCTGAGGCGCTCAAGATTGGGAGCGACAAGCCCGACGAAGCGTACTTTAGGTACGCGAGGAGGGTTGGAGCCCCAAGGTTGAGTGCCTCAGGCCCTTAGGCCAGGTCTTCGCCGTTGGAGGCGATTACCTTCTTATACCAATCAAAGCTCTTCTTCTTGGAGCGCTTGAGGGTGCCGTTGCCGGCGTCGTCGCGGTCCACATAGATAAAGCCGTAGC